>CALHJX010000174.1:0-8176 GCA_938033385.1 uncultured Collinsella sp.
GGTGTGAGCGATGCGGCGAAGAAGCTGCGCCTGCCGGGCAAGCAGGTGAAGCTGTTCCAGAAGGTGAACAAGGCGCTGCTGGAGAAGCGGATGGAGGAGCTAAGTCAGTTTTTGGAGAGCATCGTGAAGGAGGAGGTGCTGAGAGAGAGCGAGCCCTTCCAGGAGTTCGTGAAGAGTGATATTGTGAGTGTGGAGAAGTAGTTGTGTTTGTTCGTTATTCCAGTCATCATGGTTTGCTTCATTCCAGCCATGAAATGATTGGGTGACTCACAAGGGTGACGAAGAAACAGAGCACAGCGAGTTGATGAAGCGAAACACGATGGGAATGCGAGAGACGATAATGTACAGGAAGGAGACGACCACGGAGAGGGTGAAGTTCGCGAAGTACTTCATGTTGCCGCCTCCGATGCACTTCCCCACCCAGAAGCCTACAATGTCAATTTCAAGAGAGAATGCATACAGTGGTGATCGAATCCCTCTACGCATAGGCCGCAATCCTGACAATGATGGGAGGTAGGAGAAACGCGCATATTGCACACGGCTACCCGTAACGTAATACATCAGCACCTACTGCAGGTGATGGGCTGCTCGCAGTCATACTCCTCCTCTCCCAGGATGTATCCAGGATCGGCAAGCGAGACCAGCAGTAGGTTCATCGTGGTGTTCATCCAAAGCACGATCAGAATGAAACGTTGGATCGGGTTGGAAAAGGCGCTACGACTCAATCGCTGGACACGCCGCTACAGAATGGTAGTACCGAACGCATACGCTGCTCCAAACAGGAGAACGAGCACCATGTACCAGGAGGGACCAAAGCTCAGTCGATGTCCCTTGCGCACTGAAAAGAACTGAGAATGATGGAGGGAAAGAGGGGACAACGACCACATTCGCCTTCTTGTAGAAGCACAGCCAGCGACCCATGCACACGCAAACAGTGTTTTCTTCCCGGAGCATTCGATTTGCTTGTGACTTGTTCCTAGTGCGCGCCGCGAGCAACTGACCGTTCAGAATGCCCATCACGAACATGGAGGAGAGAATCGAAACGGTCATGTCCGTTTGCCAAATTGACCGAGCTAAAGCCAAACGGTTGCTAGAACGGCACGGTTGGAGCTGCGATTTCTCCATCTCCGCGTAGACCCTCTCTTTCTCCCTTTCAACATAGCTTCTTTGATGGAGAGCAGGAGCCAAACCCGGTCATCACGATCCCGCCAAAGGAGGAAGTGGTTGTTGAATACAAGGAAGCAACGCTGGAGGATCCATCCTGGCCGAAGCAGCTTCCCTCGTTCCAGGTGGAGTGCGTGTCTACCGTGTCTTCCGAGTATGGCATTGCCGTCGGCACTCCGCTCTTCCTGGAGCCGGAGTGCAAGATCCGTGTGACGCGAAAACGAGGGCAGATTCAGACGAAGAGCGGGAATGAAGGACTTCCCGCGCGTTGCCGCGTATACCAGCAAGTGGGGCCGAAAGAGAACCAACGCGTATTGCTTTTGAGGGAATGGTGATGGACAGAACTACATTGCGCGCATTGACAACCGCTTCGGAAACGACCTGGCCATTCTGCTGGAGATATCCTTTAGTTTAAGGGAAGGGAGTCTTGACGCCAGTTGAAGTTGGTGACCGCGCAATGCCTCATCGCCTATTCCCCTCCTCATCTCCACATGTTCTCTCGCATTTCGTTTTAACTTCCCTCTCTGAATCACATGCAGCTGATCATCGACCTGAGCGTTTCCCAATACGCCTTCACCGACATCTACAAGTTTCTCCTCTCGAACCCTCTCCCCTCCACCTGCATCCTGAAGAAGGCCTATCCCACGGCCTCTCTCGCTTCCCTCGCCGACATCGTGGGTGATTGCATTTACTGTTCTTCTTCCCCCAGCTCCTCACACACAGACACCCTCTTCTACTCCGTCTACAACTCCGAGGGCGACCAGCGCAGTCACTCCGCCCAATACTCTCGCACCGTGAACACTGTCATCACCCCCTCCTTCCCCCAAAACCGCTCATCAGGACTGCCTGCATCACAGGCAGTCTTTTTTTATGGCTGGTGCAAGTTGAGGGATGTTCCTGCTCTGGAAAAAATTCTGCCCCATCAACAGCCGGTAGGAGGAAGGACACCTTGAAAAGGCTTGGGGCCCATAAAATACCATCTGTGCTTTCCGTGCCTGGCCCGGAAATTCGCAAATACTATTCCGCTGGATATCGATGGCAACACCGATGCCTTACAATATTTTCGATTTGAGCATCTTCATAGCCAAGGCAACCCCATTCCCATCCATGCACAGGCCCGCTGGCAAAACGCAGGCCCAGCGGCAAAAGTTTTTGGAAGGGAGGGGCGCGGGGAGGGAGAACCTTTTTCCAAAAAGGTTTCCCTCTCCGCAAGCTTTTCTCTCTTCACATCTTCAGGCGTCTGCCTGGCGTCTCCCAAACAAAAAAATCCCCGGCGGAGCGGGGATAAAAAAAGACCCCCTCGCGCTGAGAGCTGCAAGGGGGTCTCGAACAATCTTTGGCAGCGGCCTACTTTCCCACATGACGTTATGCAGTATCATCGGCGATGGAGAGCTTAACTTCCGAGTTCGGAATGGGGTCGGGTGTACCCTCTCCTCTATGGCTACCAAAGAAATTTGGCAAATTTATTGAAATAGGGTGGAAGGATTTTTTCGAGAAACAAGACGCACGGGCTATTAGTACTGGTCAGCTCCACCCCTCACAGGGCTTCCACCTCCAGCCTATCAACGAGGTCGTCTACCTCGGCCCTTCAGGACTTGCGTCAGGGAGAACTTATCTTAAGGCAGGCTTCCCGCTTAGATGCTTTCAGCGGTTATCCCTTCCACACATAGCTACCCTGCTGTGCCGTTGGCACGACAACAGGTCCACCAGTGGTGTGTCCATCCCGGTCCTCTCGTACTAGGGACAGGCCCTTTCAATTCTCCTACGCCCACAGAAGATAGGGACCAAACTGTCTCACGACGTTTTAAACCCAGCTCGCGTACCACTTTAAACGGCGAACAGCCGTACCCTTGGGACCTGCTTCAGCCCCAGGATGTGATGAGCCGACATCGAGGTGCCAAACCGCATCGTCGATGTGAACTCTTGGATGCGATCAGCCTGTTATCCCCGGCGTACCTTTTATCCAATGAGCGATGACCCTTCCATTCGGGATCACCGGATCACTAACACCTACTTTCGTACCTGCTCGAGATGTCTCTCTTGCAGTCAAGCTCCCTTTTGCGTTTGCACTCGACGGCTGGTTTCCAATCAGCCTGAGGGAACCTTTGCATGCCTCCGTTACATTTTGGGAGGCGACCGCCCCAGTCAAACTACCCACCAGACACTGTCCTCTTACCGGATCACGGCGAAGAGTTAGGGACCTGAACAAACAAGGGTGGTATTTCAACGATGGCTCCCTCCATACTGGCGTACAGAGTTCACAGCCTCCCACCTATGCTACACATGCAGGCTCAAATCCCAATGTCAAGCTATAGTAAAGGTGCACAGGGTCTTTCCGTCTTTCTGCGGGTACACGGCATTTTCACCGCGACTTCAATTTCACCGAGTCTCTGGCCGAGACAGTGTGGAGATCGTTACGCCATTCGTGCAGGTCGGAACTTACCCGACAAGGAATTTCGCTACCTTAGGACCGTTATAGTTACGGCCGCCGTTTACTGGGGCTTCAATTCGGAGCTTCGCTTGCGCTGACTCCTCCTTTTAACCTTCCAGCACCGGGCAGGCGTCAGTCCGTATACGTCGTCTATACGACTTGGCACAGACCTATGTTTTTAGTAAACAGTCGCCACCACCATTTCTCTGCGGCTTTTCAGGGCTCGACAGAGTGAATCGCTTCACCCTAAAAAGCACCCCTTCTTCCGAAGGTACGGGGTTATTTTGCCGAGTTCCTTGGCCAGAGTTCTCTCGAGCGCCTTGGATTATTCATCCCACCCACCTGAGTTGGTTTCCGGTACGGTTTGCGTGTCCTATACTTAGAAGCTTTTCTAGGCAGCATAGACTCAACAACTTCAGACCTTTCGGTCACGGACTCGCGTCTCAGGATAGAGAGAAGCGGATTTGCCAACTTCTCATCCCTACACGCTTGCACCGGGACAACCAGCGCCCGGCTTGCCTATCTTCCTGCGTCCCTTCATCGCGCGAACACACAAGTACGTGAATATTAACACGTTTCCCATCAGCTACGCCTTTCAGCCTCGCCTTAGGGGCCGACTAACTCCGGGAAGATTACCTTTACCCGGAAAACCTTGGGTTTACGGCGAACGGGTTTTTCACCCGTTTTATCGTTACTCATGTCAGCATAATCACTTCTCCACAGTCCAGCATGCCTTACGACACACCTTCAGCCCGTGAAGAACGCTCCCCTACCAGACCGCATTCGCGGAATTCAAAGCTTCGGTACTATGCTTAGCCCCGTTACATTTTCGGCGCAACGTCATTAGACCAGTGAGCTATTACGCTTTCTTTAAACGATGGCTGCTTCTAAGCCAACGTCCTGGGTGTCTCTACAACGTCACCACCTTAACCACTGAGCATAGATTTGGAGACCTTAGCTGTTGATCTGGGCTCTTACCCTCTCGACGACGGACCTTAGCACCCGCCGTCTGACTCCCATGGTACATCTGACCGGCATTCTGAGTTTGATAGGGTTTGGTAATCTGGTAGGACCCCTAGCCCTGTCAGTGCTTTACCTCCGGTAGACAATCCATGAGGCTATACCTCAATATATTTCGGGGAGAACCAGCTATCACCGGGTTTGATTGGCCTTTCACCCCTATCCACAAGTCATCCAAACCGTTTTCAGCCGGTATTGGTTCGGTCCTCCACAAGGTTTTACCCTTGCTTCAACCTGCTCATGGATAGATCACCCGGTTTCGGGTCTAATCCGCACTACTCATCGCCCTTATCAGACTCGGTTTCCCTACGGCTCCACTTGCGCTTAACCTTGCAGTACAGATTAACTCGCTGACTCATTATGCAAAAGGCACGTGATCACGGAACAAGTCCGCTCTCACAGCTTGTAAGCACCAGGTTTCAGATTCTATTTCACTCCTCTAACAGAGGTTCTTTTCACCTTTCCCTCACGGTACTGGTACACTATCGGTCGTCGGTTAGTACTTAGCCTTGGAAGATGGTCCTCCCGGATTCCCACGAGGTTCCACGTGTCTCGCGGTACTCAGGTACCGGCTGTGTCGCTTTCGGTTTCAGGTACGGGGCTGTCACCCGCTCTGGCAGAGCTTTCCAGCTCATTTCCCCTGCCTACTCGTGAATCACATATGCCGGCCCTACAACCCCGGCTGAACGAATCCAGCCGGTTTGGGCTCATCCCATTTCGCTCGCCGCTACTTTGGGAGTCTCGTTTGATTTCTTTTCCTTCAGGTACTGAGATGTTTCACTTCCCTGAGTTGGCGCTGGACACTTTATGTATTCAAGTGCCCGCGACGGAGCATGACCTCCGCCGGGTTTCCCCATTCAGAAATCCCCGGATCACAGAATGTTTAGCTTCTCCCCGAGGCTTTTCGCAGCTTACCACGTCTTTCATCGCCTTCCGACGCCAAGGCATCCACCCGATGCTCTTGTCAACTTGTCTTCTCGAAAAAAACTTCCTTCCATCCCTATTCAATTGTAAAAGAGCAATCACTTTCGTGATGGCCGGATCATATCCGGTTCGAACTCACAATCGCTTGTGCTTTCTTTCGGAGGTGATCCGTGGAGCATGGCGTGGTGGGCCTGGAAAGACTTGAACTTTCGACCTCACGCTTATCAGGCGTGCGCTCTAACCACCTGAGCTACAGGCCCAATCATGCTCTTGCTTGTCAATGAGCTTGTGGCTCATTGCAAGTGAAGAGCGAACGGGAAGATATATTCCTTAAAGGAGGTGATCCAGCCGCAGGTTCCCCTACGGCTACCTTGTTACGACTTCACCCCAATCATCGGCCCTACCGTAGACGGCTGCCTCTATTGCTAGTTGGCTCACCGGCTTCGGGTAAAACCGACTTTCGTGGTGTGACGGGCGGTGTGTACAAGGCCCGGGAACGCATTCACCCGAGTATGCTGACCTCGAATTACTAGCGATTCCGACTTCATGCAGTCGAGTTGCAGACTGCAATCCGGACTGGGACACGTTTTTTGGGATTGGCTCCACCTCACGGTATCGCTGCCCTTTGTGCGTGCCATTGTAGTACGTGTGTAGCCCTAGGTGTAAGGGCCATGATGACTTGACGTCGTCCCCACCTTCCTCCCGGTTAACCCGGGCAGTCTGCATAGAGTGCCCAACTTCACTTGCTGGCAACTATGCATAGGGGTTGCGCTCGTTGCGGGACTTAACCCAACATCTCACGACACGAGCTGACGACAGCCATGCAGCACCTGTCTTGGGGCTCCCCGAAGGGCACCCCTCCTTTTCGGGAGGGTTCCCCAGATGTCAAACCTAGGTAAGGTTCTTCGCGTTGCATCGAATTAAACCACATACTCCACCGCTTGTGCGGGCCCCCGTCAATTTCTTTGAGTTTCAGCCTTGCGACCGTACTCCCCAGGCGGGATGCTTAACGCGTTAACTACGACACCGAGACATACATCCCGACATCTAGCATCCATCGTTTACGGCGTGGACTACCAGGGTATCTAATCCTGTTTGCTCCCCACGCTTTCGCACCTCAGCGTCAATACCGGTCCAGGTGGCCGCCTTCGCCACTGATGTTCCTCCAGATATCTACGGATTTCACTCCTACACCTGGAATTCCGCCACCCTCTCCCGGATTCAAGTCGTGCAGTATCAAGGGCAGTTCCACGGTTGAGCCGTGGGATTTCACCCCTGACTTACATAACAGCCTACGTGCGCTTTACGCCCAGTGATTCCGATTAACGCTTGCACCCTCCGTATTACCGCGGCTGCTGGCACGGAGTTAGCCGGTGCTTCCTTTGAAGGTACCGTCAGTAGGATGATGATTAGAGCACCCTAGTTTCTTCCCTTCTGACAGAGGTTTACGATCCGAAGACCTTCATCCCTCACGCGGCGTCGCTGCGTCAGGCTTTCGCCCATTGCGCAATATTCCCCACTGCTGCCTCCCGTAGGAGTCTGGACCGTGTTTCAGTTCCAGTGTGGCCGATCATCCTCTCAGATCGGCTACCCATCGTTGCCTTGGTAGGCCGTTACCCCACCAACTAGCTAATGGGACGCGGACTCATCTCTATGCGATAGCTTGCAAGCAGAGGCCACCTTTCCTCACAAAGTTCATCATGAGCGTATTCGGTATTAGCAGTCGTTTCCAACTGTTATCCCCATCATAGAGGCAGATTATCCACGTGTTACTCACCCGTGCGCCACTTTACTCGGGACCGAAGCCCCTTTCGCGTACGACTTGCATGTGTTAAGCACGCCGCCAGCGTTCAATCTGAGCCAGAATCAAACTCTCCAGTTCAAATCTGTAGCAAAGATCTCCGTTGGACGGAAATCAGAATCTCAAAGTTCCTTCCCGTTCGCTATTCACTTGTCAATGAACCACACCGATTCACTCGGCGCGAAGCAGTTGTTTACGCCGCTTCGTTTTCGCTGTCAACAAGTTTTTTTCATTTTCGCGAAAGTTTTTTTTCGCGGCCCCGTCGGGGCAACTCGTTGGCGCGAGGGAGACTTATGTCTCATTTTCAAACCCGCGTCAAGAACTTTTTTGCCATCCGGAAAAATTTCTTTTCCCGCCGCCCTTTCGGACGTGGCCAGCTCGTTGGCGCGAACGGCTTTATGCGCCTTTTCGACCCCACCGTCAAGCATTTTTCCGCAAAAAATTTTACGGATTTGCTCCCTGCTGACTGATTATTCAATCAACATACTGGAAAGACACAGAAAATTCTTGATAAATTTCTTTGTCTTTTCCTTTTTGCCCTTCTCCTTTTTCCGCCGACCGAGGTTCTCTCTTCTTCCCTCTGCCGAAAAGTGCGCCCATTTTCTTCAGAAGCACCGGATTCCTCCAGACCTTAAAGACCGTTCCGCAGCCATGGATCTTTTGCTGTCCTCTTTTCGGCAGCGATACAAAACAAAAAAGGGAGCCCGAAGGCTCCCCTGTCATGCTTTATCTATGGCAATGCCTAGGCGGCATAGCTTTCCTGCAGCACAAGGCGACGACGGCGGGCTTTCTCCAGCTTTTCCTTTTCCCAGAAGAGCGGAGCCAGACGACGCGTC
>CALHJX010000175.1:0-9678 GCA_938033385.1 uncultured Collinsella sp.
CACCGAGCCAGTCCGTTGACGGCGGTACCGTTGTTTCGCGCGCCTACAGCAAGCTCGGATACGCTTATTCCTGGGGCGGCATTGGACCGAACAGCTTTGACTGCTCCGGTTTTGTAAGCTATTGCCTCACGGGCCGCTACTGCCGCCTGGGCACCACCGGCACCTTCATGGGTTGGACCCGCGTGTCCGATCCGCAACCCGGCGATGTTGTGGTTAACTCCTACCATACAGGCATCTATATCGGTAATGGTCAGATGATCCATGCTTCCGACTACAAAACGGGCGTCATCATCAGCTCCGTCGCTGCTGGCATGAACAACAATTACATTTTCGTGCGCTACTAATTTATTACTGCAGCGAACGAACGTGGGCCTCGCGATCTTGAGTCACGAGGCCCATTCTTTTTTCCCTTACCGTTTGGCATATGATCAGTACGGCTATCTAGTATTCAAAACTAGATAGCCGTACTGATCAATCAAAAAGATGGCTATAATTGTTGGGGAACAATTAGAAAGGACCCTCAATGAGCTGGGCACTTATCTCCGATTCGAGCTGCAATCTTCGCGATTGGCAACCAACCGCACCTCATACCACCTTTGCATTTGCACCCCTTAAGATCCGAGTGGGGGAGCGCGAATTTGTCGATGACCTCTCGCTCGATGTTAACGCGCTCAATTGCGCCGTGCAGGCGGAGTCGAGCGCTTCTTCGAGCGCCTGTCCAAGCGTAGGGGAGTGGGCTGAACTCTTTGGGCTTGCCGACAAGACGATCTGCATGCCCATCTCGGAGGGCGTATCGGGAAGCTACAATGCCGCGGCCACCGCACGTGACATGGTGCTTGCCGAGGAGCCCAACCGCCAGATTCATTTGGTTAACTCGCGAGCCGCAGGTGGCAAAATGGATCTGATCTTCTTGCTGTTCGACCGCTATCTTGCGAGCAACCCGGACGTTTCCTTTGAAGACGCCTGCGCCTATTTCGATAGCTTGGAGCAAAACAGCAAGATTCTCTTTAGCCTGTGCAATTACGAAAACCTTGCGAAGGCCGGACGTATCCCTAAGGCGGCCGGCGTTATTGCCAATAAGCTCAATATCCGCATTTTGGGCACGGCGAGCGAAGCGGGCGAAATTGAACTCGTTGGGCACACGCGTGGCGAAAAGAAGATGCTCACCAAGATTGTCGACACCATGGAGGCCGAGGGCTTTACTGGCGGCGAGGTCATCATCGATCACGTTGAGAACGAAGCTGGAGCCCAGGCGCTTGCCGACCGCATTGTGGAGCACTGGCCAGGCTCCAAGACTATCATCATGCCCTGTAACGGGCTAGATTCCTATTACGCCGAGATGCACGGCCTCATCATCGGCTACGGCATGGGCGTGGCTTCGGGCCAATAAAGTCCAACTAAGCAAAAATACGGGCGGGACAAAGCGACAGATGGCTCTTTGTCCCGCCCGTTTTATACTTCGGCTAGCTATTAAACCCGTTGAACTTGAGATAGCTCATCAAGTAAGCCTTCGAAACAAAGGATGAAACCGCGCTGCGCACAAGCAGCGACTCACGCGTTACCTGATGCGCCGTATCGGGAACCGGCGTCTGCTCGACGGAAAACGCCGAACGAATCGATGCCTCGAGCTGATCGACCACATAATCAAAGGCCGTAGGGGCATCGTAGCTCAAACGCTGGATGTTAAAGAGCGCCTGAACCGCAGCGATGGGTAGCACCTGCTTAAAGATACAAATGGCGATGAGACGCGCAATCTGCTCACGGCCATACTGTTTTTTAACCGGAGCAGGAACGAGGCCGACCTTCACGTAGTTATTGATCATCGATGGCGTGATAACGGGCTGCTCTACGCAAATCGAAAGCGGCTCCATCCACAGCGCAACATACTCAATAACCTGATCGCGATAGAGCGTTACGTTGGGCAGCTGGTCATAGCGTGGCAAGCTCAACGCGTTGAGTTTTCCCACCATATCGGACTGAATAAATGCATCCGGCAGCACCGTCGGCTGAATATCCTCCGGCTTAATGCCGACCGACGTATCGGACATCGGGATAACATGTTTAGCGTGGTTCATAAGAGGCCTCCGTTCGTTTTCTATATTGTATTCTAGGTTATCTAGTTTTGCATACCACATAGCCGCTAAGTAAAAGTGGTTAAACAGCACATTGACGCACCGTCCAACCACTTTGTTTAAAGATAGCAACCTTACATAAGATATATTATCGTACTTATCCGCGTAAGAAAGCATATGCGCTGGTTGCCGCTATAGCTCCGTCAGAAACGGCGGTCACAACCTGACGCAAACGCTTGGAACGGATATGGCCGGCTGCGAATAAGCCGGGTGTACGGGTGGCCATCGAATCGTCAGTGACAATGCCGCCATCCGGAGCCAGATCGACGAGATGCTCAACCAGCTCGGCGTGTGGCTGCGTGCCCGCAAAGACAAAAATGCCAAACGAGCCCGGATCAAAAGACTCGGAATACGTTTCACCGGTTGCATTGTCCTTGAACGTGATTGTCGTGGGCATCGATTCACCAGAAAGCTCAACAATACTAGTTTGGTACCTAACCGAAATATTTTCGTTAGCAAGCACCTTATTCACAACACCCTCGGGTGCACGAAACTGATCGCGACGCAGCACGATGGTCACGCTGCTGGCAATGTCGGACAGGAACAGTGCCTCCTCGCATGCCGAATTACCGCCTCCGATAACAAAGACCTGTTTACCGCGAAAGAACATGCCATCGCACGTCGCGCAAAATGAAACGCCACGACCGCGATACGTATCCTCGCCAACAAAACCAGCAGATCGCGGCGTGGCACCCATGCAAGCGATAACGCTCGAGGCCGACGTATCGTCCAAATCGTGATGCACCGTAAACAGCGCTGTATCGGCATCGTAATCGATACCCGTGACCATGCTCCATGTAACCTGTGCTCCCAGGCCTTCTGCATGCTGCTGAAAACGCTCGCCGAGTTCGGCGCCACTCAAGAGCGGAATGCCCGGATAGTTCTCGACCTCATTGGTTGTGGCGATCTGTCCTCCCGACATGCCCTGCTCAATCACAGTCGTCGTTAGGTTGGCGCGCGCCGCGTAAATGGCTGCAGCATAGCCCGCAGGGCCGCCGCCGATAATAGCAACATCGATCGGCTGATGGGTAGTCATGAAGAGACCTCCTGTCGAAAGATTGGCGTTCTTTGCGCTCATACCCAAATTTAGGCAAACGTGACACTCATGCACTACAATGATAAATCCGTGTTACAACGTCGAAGGGGAGTTATCGATGGATCAGACGCAGACGGGCGACGACGCTCCCCTGCCCATGCAAGCTACTCCCCAACCGGAGCAAATGACCGTTTCACCTGCACAAAAACCCCTAGTAACCATTGTGCACGCATCGGTTGGATCGGGCCACAAAGCCGCCGCCAACGCGATAGCACAAGCACTTGACCTTATCCGCGGCACCAAGGGAATCCCTGAGGATATTGAGATCGAAGTCCTGGATATCCTTGATTTTGGACGCATTAGGTTCGATGGTAATAAAACAGCAGCGTCGTTTACCGGCGCCACGCGTCCCATTTACGACCTGACCTGGCGATATACGCTTACAGGACATCTGCTCTGGGGCGGCGGCACAGCATGGTCACGAATTATGTTCCCCGCCTTCAACGAATACGTCCGGACCCGCAGGCCCATAGCCGTGGTCGCAACACACATTACGGCGGCCAACGTCGCTGTGGGCGCCCGCGTCATCACGAGTATCGATTACCCGGTCATCTGCGTACCAACAGACTATGAAGTCGAAGGCTTTTGGCCCCACAAGGACACCGACCTGTTCTGCGTGGCCAACGAATTTATGGCCGAAACACTACGCCCACGTAAGGTTCCCGAGTCAAAGATCCGCATTACGGGCATCCCCATCCGAGCCGGTTTCGATACCGATTACAAACGCGAAGATGAGTTGAGCAAGTTCAATCTCCCCATAGACAAAACCGTCGTATTGGTGATGGCCGGCGCCAGTTTGCCCCAACCATACGTGCGTTTCCGTGCCGCGATGGACCACACGCTCCCCTTCTTACGCAGCTTTGAGGACATGCACTTTGTCTTTTTACCGGGCAAGGATAAGGAATACGCCACCCGACTCAAAACGCTCTTCGACGCCATGAAGCTCGACAACGTCACGGTTCTGGACTACGTGGACGACATGGCGGCCCTCATGCACGGCTGCGACCTGGCAATCCTCAAATCGGGCGGACTCACCGTCACCGAGTGTCTGTGCGCGCATCTGCCGATGATCCTGCTGGGCAAGTCCTATGGCCAGGAAAAGGCCAACACCACGATGCTCACCGGCATGGGCGCCAGCATGCATGTCACCACCGCACGTGAACTCATCGTAACCCTACGTCACTTGCACGACCATCCCGAATCACTCAAAGCCCTACTCATCAACGGCGAAGTACTACGCCGCCCACGCGCAGCGGAGGACATCGCCATCGCAACCATGGAGCTCGTAGGCAAACCCCAAAAGCGCAAACGAGCCTTCTGCCGCTTCTACTGGGGCGGAAAACCCGCTCATATCAGGTAGACGAAGGTCCGCCGCTCAGCGGAAGCCGCCCATATATCATTCCATGCTCAAACATTCTCGCTTCGCTTCGCTCGCTGCGAAACTGCGCGTGGAACGATATGTGTGAGAAGCGGGCGAGCGGCTACTCGCTTGAAAACAACAATCAATCTTTCTGATAAGCAGATGCGGCAAAGGAACAGTCCCTTTGCCGCATCTGCTTACTGCAATTAGTTACTTTGGTTCGCCTTTGCAGCTTCAAATTTGGGGATCCGGCGCAGCTGGTAGTGCGTAAACGTAGTTGACCGGCCCGGTTCCACGCGCAGTTTCGCAGCGAGCGAAGCGACGCGAGAATGTTTGAGCATGGGATGATATATAGGCGGGTCGGGCCGGTCAGCGGACAGTACGTAAACGACTAAGCGACGCCGCTAGAACCGAAACCGCCGGCTCCTCGGTCGGTTTTATCTAGTTCTTCTACTTCTACGAGGTTGACCGTGGGGACTTCTTGGATGACGAGTTGGGCTATGCGGTCGCCTTTGTTGATTTGGATGTTGTTGGAGGGATCCAGGTTGATGAGGATAACCTTGAGTTCTCCTCGGTAGTGGGCGTCGATGAGGCCAGGAGTGTTGACTATGGACAGGCCTTGCTTAATGGCCAGGCCGCTGCGGGGCTGGACGAAGCCGGCGTAACCGTCGGGCAGAGAGATAGCCAGGCCCGTGGAGACCAGACGGCGTTCGAAGGGCTTCAGAATGCAATCCTCGTTGGAGCGCAGATCCAAGCCGGCATCCGTGGGATGTGCGTATTTGGGAAGCTCGACCGTGGGGTCGAGACGCTTAATGTTAACGGTAATGTTGGACATGAAATCACCTTAGCTTGTCGAGCTCTTGCAGAAACTCATCGACGTCTTTGAAATCGCGATAGACCGAGGCAAAGCGGATGTAGGCCACTTTATCGATCTTGGCCAACCGCTTAAGAACCATATCGCCCAGCTCATGGGACGTAACAGCCGTGAGCGTACGGGAGCGAAGCTCAACCTCAATATCGTCAATGATCTCGTTGAGCTTTTTAGTGTCGATATCTCGCTTGATCGTGGCGCGCATCAAACCGACCAGCAGCTTATTGCGATCGAACCGTTGCTTAGATCCGTCTGACTTAATGACCTCGATAGGGTCTTCACAACGCTCAAATGTCGTAAAGCGATAATTGCATGAGCAGCATTCGCGACGGCGCTTGATGGTGTTATTTGATTCCTGCATGCGGGAATCAACGACGCGGGTATGTGCCTTGCCGCATTTGGGACAGCGCATGGTACCTCCTCTAAAACTATTACAAGGGTACCATGCGACGGTACTTAAATCTTATGAACGTGCGGGAACTTTAAGATGCGCACCGGCATCGAGCGAGCCATGCTCCAGGTGATTGACGTTGCGGATCATATCAGAGGTCTCCTGCGTGGAAAGACCCTCAATCGGATGCTCCTGGGCTAGCGACCACAAGGAATCGCCAGACTGAACACGGACGGTCTCGTAGGTAACGTTGGATACCGACTCGGCATATGCGGCGTGACGAGCGCTGAAGATCGAGGTGGCAAGTACAAAGAAGAGCGTGAGCGCAACGGCTAGGGCGACAATCGTCGAAGCCTTTAGGGCAACGGGGGCCGAAGTCGTGGCGACGCACTGGCTGCGGACGGGCTTGCCAGGCAGTGTTTGGAAACCAGATCGGCCGCCTTTAACAACCGTGAAAGCCGGCGCCGCAGGCGTCTCGAGCTTAAGGGCGAGGTTTCCCTGGACCATATCCGTTGCGTTCATCATGTTCTCCTCTCGCGTGTTTTGCTGAGAACAGTTTTATCAAGCCGCGCGGACAAAAATGTCTAGCGCGAGAACGAATGTTCGGTTATTATTATCTTCGAACAGTTGTTCCTGTCAAGCAATAATCGAACATTTGTTTGACATTGGCAGAGAGGATCCCCTGATGGCTCGCAAAATTACCAAGCGTCAGCAGCAGATTTACGACTTCATCAAGGAATATCAGCAGGAGAAGGGCTATCCGCCCAGTGTGCGCGAGATGGCATCGGCCGTAGGCCTCTCCTCCCCCAGCACGGTGCATGCTCATCTCTCTGCCCTGGAGGCTCGAGGGCTGCTCAAGCGCGATGCCACCAAGCCTCGCGCCCTAGAGCTTTTTGATGAGGACGGATCCTCCGTCTCGATTTCCAAATCCGATGAACCCACAGCGCCCTGCGGAACGGTCTCACTGCCGCTCGTCGGTCGCGTCGCGGCTGGGATTCCCATTCTGGCCGAGCAAAATATCGAGGACACCTTTACCATCCCGACCGAAATCGCCACAGACCAGGGCTCCTTTATCCTTGAAGTGCACGGCAACTCAATGATCAATGTCGGCATCTACAACGGTGACTACATTATCGTTCGCGAGCAAAAGAGCGCCATGAACGGCGAAATCGTCGTGGCCATGATCGATGGCTCGGCGACCGTCAAGACGTTCTACAAGGAGCAGGGGCGCGTGCGCCTGCAGCCTGAGAACGACACCATGGAGCCCATCTATGCGACGAACCCCGTTATTTTGGGTAAGGTTGTCGGATTAATGCGCCGGTTCTCGTAATGCAAAAACGCATCACCATATTTGATACCATCCGCGGGCTTACGATGCTATCGATGGCAGGTTTTCACGCCTGCTACGATTTGGCCTACCTATATGGATGGGATATGCCATGGTTTACCGAAACGGTTTTCCAGGATATCTGGCGCGCTAGTATCAGCTGGGTATTTATGTTTATCGCCGGTTGGATGTGCACGCTCTCGCGCAATAACGTTAAGCGCGCCCTCAAATACGCGGCCGCAGCTTTGGTCGTATGGATTGCAACTACACTAGTATCAGTCGACGATTCGGTAAACTTTGGCATCATTTATTGCATGGCGGTGTGCACCGCGGTGGTTGCACTCACCCGTCCGTTACTCCAAAAATTACCGGGCTCGTGGGGCATCGCAGTATGCCTTGTTCTTTTTACCCTAACCTGGGGCATTCCAAAGGCGGTCTACCCACTCCCCTACCTGGCATGGCTTGGATTCCCGGGCCCGGATTTTGTTTCGGGAGACTACTATCCGCTCATTCCATTTGTCTTTATGTACCTTACCGGCTTCTTTACTGCCCAGGCAGCACAAGCATCAAGCCACGAAGCGCCGGCATGGGCATACGCCAATCCCATCCCGGCGCTCGCAGTCCTCGGTCGGCATGCCTTACCGTTCTACCTACTCCATCAGCCTGTCATTCTAGGCGTGCTAGAGCTCGTTTACTCCGTACGATAGCGCTCAAGACGCGGCGCGATTCGGGCCGGCATCTTTGCCACAATGCGAACGCCGTCCTCTAGATATTCCTCATGCAGAAGGGTTCCCTGCTCATGCACCAGCGTAATGAGGGCGCCCTCGCGATACGGGATATCAGCGGAGAGCAACACATCGGTGGCAGCCGCCTCACGAGCAATTCGGTCGACGAGATCGTCGAGCCCCTCTCCTGTCTGGGCCGAGAACAACACGGCCTCGGGATAGCGACGACGGAAACTCAATCGATCGACGCTATCGAGTAGGTCGATTTTATTGGGGTATGTAAATATACTGGTTGAGTTCGTTAAATCAGTGGTTGGTGATACCACTTACCAGATTTGTTGAACAATTGGTTGGCCATTAACCCAAATGAGGGACCTAGGTTGTAAAATACATGGTTGGGAATGTATTTTACGCAGAGAGGTCCGACCATGGCCGATAAGACCGCGTTCGACTACGTTAATGAGATATGGAGCATCGCGAACTACGTGCGCGACGTCATCCGCCCCGCCGACTACAACAAGCTCATCCTTCCCTTCGCTGTGCTGAGGCGCTTCGAGTGCGCCCTCGAGCCTACGCGGGCGGCCGTGAGCAGACAGGCCGCCAAGGGAGTCTGGGACGACGACGACCCGAAGTACTGCGCCCTCTCCGGCCACTGCTTCTACAACGTCACGAGCTTCACGCTCTCCAACCTCGGGGCGACGAAGACCTGTGACGCCCTCATGGCCTACATCAACGGCTTCTCCGTGAACGCCCGCGAGGTCCTGCAGCGCTTCGAGATGCGCCAGACCTGCGAGAAGCTTGATGAGAAGGGCATGCTCTACGAGGTGTGCACACGCTTCTCGGGCTTCGACCTGTTAGCATCAATATAATTTTCACCATTTTCGCCAACGCATTTTCGCCAATCGCGCCACCGCGGATACGCCGGATTCGCCAACGCGGATGCGCCGCTTTCGGCGTCTAGGCGCCATCCTCCTTCCCGTCCTCACCGCCGATGGACACGTCCTTCAGGCGGTACGACCGGCCCGTTATCTTGATCATCGCGCAGTGGTGG
Organism: uncultured Collinsella sp.; assembly: GCA_938033385.1. Taxonomy (GTDB): domain Bacteria; phylum Actinomycetota; class Coriobacteriia; order Coriobacteriales; family Coriobacteriaceae; genus Collinsella. The sequence goes on from CALHJX010000175.1 coordinate 8,954, forward strand.
CAAAGCCTGTCGGCGACCGCCGAGGCAGTGACGTTGCTGCCGAACACGTCGCCCCATCTGCCGACCGGCACGTTGGTCGTGACGATCGTCGACCGCTTGAGCGCGTAGCGCCTGTTGACCAGCTGGAACAGCAGGTCGGCACCCTCCTTGCCGATGTCGAGGTAGCCCAGCTCGTCTATTATCAGCAGGCTGCAGTGCTCGTAGAACCGCATCCTGCGCGCCAGCGCCCCCTTCGCCGAGGCGTGCTTGAGGTCCTCGACCAGCCTCGAGCAGTCGGCGAAGTACACCTGCTTGCGGGCCATAACGGCCTCGTGGCCTATGGCTATCGACAGGTGGGTCTTGCCGACGCCCGGGCTGCCGACGAGCACGACGTTGTCGCCGCGGTCGACGAACTCGAGCGTGGCCAGCTGCTCGACCAGCCCGCGGGGCACGCTCGGCTGGAAGCCCCAGTCGAAGTCGGCCAGCGTCTTTATGTAGGGGAAGTTGGCCATCCTCGTGCGGCGCTCGTCGTCGGCGCGCCGCTTGAGGGCTATCTGGGCGTCGGTGAGCTCGAGCATGGCGTCGACCAGGCTCTTCCTCCCGTCGGCGACGAGCCTGACGTACTCGGGCACCGACGACGCCATGCCCTCGAGCCCCAGCTCCTCGAGGTTGGCCGCCAGGCGGTTGAGCGGGCTGGCCTGCACCGCGGCGCTCACAGCGACCCCCCTATCGAGTCGAGCAGCCCG
>CALHJX010000176.1:0-2811 GCA_938033385.1 uncultured Collinsella sp.
CGAACGCCGCATCCGAGCGCAAGCCCGCGCCCGCACCCAAGCCCGCTGCAGCGAAGCCTGCGCCTGCCGCGCCCAAACCTCAGCCTAAAAAGGCCGCTCGTCCCAAGTCCGTCGAGCCCAAGCCGAGCCGTGACGAGATGACCTTTGCCCAGCGCATGGTTACCTCCAAGGAACCTACGGGCGAGAACGAGATCCCTGGCATGGCGCCGGCTCAAAAAATCATCATTGTCCTTGCCCTCATCGCGTTTGTCATCTTTATGGGCTACACGATCCTGACCAGCATGGGCCTGCTCTAACCGATTTGCATCGGGCGTCATGTCCGCATGCTCTGCTCTCGTCCAACCCTCAAATTCTGCACCACACATCCGAAAGGTCGCCCCATGGCTTTGACCGATATCTCTCATCCCACCGACATTGCAATGCTCACCGATCTGTACGAGCTCACTATGGCCCAGGGCCTGTGGGAGAGCGGCAAGGCCAATGAGCAGGGTTGTTTTACCGCGTTTTACCGCGACCATCCCTTTGGCAGCGCCTATGCCGTCATGTGCGGCACCGCCGAGCTGCCCGAGCTAGTCGAGAATCTGCGCTTTACGCCCGAGGATATCGACTACCTCGCCTCGCTCCAGGCCCCGGCCGGCGGCGCGATGTTCAAGTCCGCATTCCTCGACTACCTGCGCGATTTTCGTGCGCATGTAAATATCGACGCCGTCCCCGAGGGCGAGCTCGTCTTTCCGCGCGAGCCCATGGTGCGCGTCACCGGTCCTGCGCTCGAGTGCCAGCTGCTTGAGACGGCGCTGCTCAACATCGTCGGGTTCCAGACACTTGTCGCCACCAAGACGGCGCGAGTGGTGCTGGCGGCGGACGGCCGTCCCGTGGCCGAGTTTGGCCTGCGCCGAGCCCAGGGTCCCGATGGCGGCCTGGCCGTTGCGCGCGCGAGCTACGGTGCCGGCTGCTCCTCTACGTCCAATGTGCTCGCCGGCCGCCGCTACGGTATTCCCGTCTTTGGCACGCATGCGCACAGCTGGGTGATGAGCTTCGATTCCGAGCTCGAGGCCTTCCGCGCCTTTGCCAAGTCGAGCCCCAAGAACTGCACGCTGCTCATCGACACCTACGATGTGCGCGAGGGCTGCGAGCATGCCATTACGGTTGCCAAGGAGATGGAGGCGGCGGGCGAGCGCCTGTCGGCTATTCGCATTGACTCGGGCGACCTCGCCAAGCTCTCCAAGTATGTCCGCGGTCGTTTCGATGCCGAGGGCCTGCCCTATGTGGGGATCTCGGTTTCTAACGATCTGGATGAGTACACGATTCAGTCGCTGCTCGACCAGGGCGCGCCCATCGACAGTTTTGGCGTGGGTACCAAGCTCGCGACCTGCTATGACCAGCCGGCGCTGGGTGGCGTGTACAAGCTTTCCGCCCGCCGTGCGAGCGAGACAGATCCATGGACGCCGGTGGTCAAGCTCTCCGAGCAGCCCTACAAGCGCACGATCCCGGGCGTGCAGCGCGTGCGCCGTTATTACGACGGCTTTGGCGGCCCGGTCTGCGACATGATCTACGACGAGGACCATCTGGTGGGGGAGGGCGCCGCGCGCGGCAATACCCTCGTGGCCGTGAATGATGCCGCCCTGGTGACCGACGTGTCCGAACTTGAGTATCGCGAGCTGCTGGTGCCGATCGTGCGCGATGGCAGTGCAGTGGCTCCGCGTGAGAGCATCCAGGACGCGCGCGAGCGCTGTGTTTGGGCGCTCGATCATCTGGACGCAGCTTTCAAGCGCTTCCTGTACCCGCAGACCTATGTGGTGGGCATGGAGCAGGGCCTGGCTCAGGTGCGCGACGAGCTCGTGCGCAAGAACATGGCCGCGGCCTCGGCTTTCCCCTGGGCAAAATGATTCCTTGGGCGGTAGGGGCGAGTCACGCTCCCTTGGCCGCCAGCTCGGCCGTTCGCTGAACAGTTGATTGGTTTGACGTATGACGACTTCTTATAAAACGATGGTGGTAAAGATCGGTTCGTCCACGGTGGTGGGCGCCGATGGCAAGGTCAACCGCGCCTTTATCGGCGGACTTGCCGATCAAGCCGCAGCGCTGCGCAAGCTCGGCTGGCGTCTGGTCGTGGTGAGCTCGGGCGCTATTGCCTGTGGCTATCCCGTGTTGGGCTTCGACCGCAAGCCGGTCGGCGACCTTCCGAGCCTGCAGGCCTGCGCCTCGGCTGGTCAGTGCATCATCTCGTCGGCCTACGACGAGGAGTTCCATGCACGGGATCTGCTCACCTCGCTCGTGCTGCTCACGCGCCACGACACGGCGCGCCGCACGTCCTATCTGCACGCGCGCGACGCCCTGCTGCGCCTGGTGGAGCTGGGCGTGGTGCCGGTCGTCAACGAGAACGATACCGTTACCGTCGATGAGATCAAGTTTGGCGACAACGACACGCTGGCGGCGCTTGTGAGCTGCCTGGTTTCTGCCGATCTGTGCGTGACGCTCTCGGACATCGATGGTCTCTATACTGCCAATCCGCATGAGGACCCCACGGCCGAGTTTGTTCCTGTCGTGCATAAGATCGATGCCAAGATTATTGCCTCGGCGGGCGATTCTTCCACATCGGTGGGCACGGGCGGCATGATTACCAAGATCCGCGCGAGCCGCATCCTGATGACGGCGGGCATTCAGAGCGTGATTTGCTCGGGCGAGGAACCCGATGCGCTCGTGCGCCTCGCCCGCGGCGAGAGCGTGGGCACGCTGTTCGATCCGCCGGCGGAGCGTCTGGACATCGCACCCCGCAAGTTGTGGATCGCGCTGGGCGACAAGGCCCACGGCTCG
>CALHJX010000177.1:0-3905 GCA_938033385.1 uncultured Collinsella sp.
CGACTTGCGCCTCCCCGCCGATATGTACTGCTTTGCCTCGGGCGACGTTGCCTATCTGGTCGACACGCACCGCGCGCGCCGCGCCGATGCGGCGTTTGCCCAGCATGCCGCACCGTTTCTGTCGCGTCTGCTGCCCTGTCGCACGCCGGTCCATATCGCCGCCGAGCAGGTGGGCGAATTCTGCCGCATGGCATTGCCCGTGCTGCGCGAATACACCGACCTCGCCGCTCCCGCCGTGCTCGACACCGTGGCGCCCGAGCCGAGCTTTGCCATGGCAATCGGTGTCGATGACGGGCTCGTGACCTGCAAGATTACGGTTGCCTACGGTGATTGGTCGGCAGATCTCTTTAGCCTGGGTGCTCCGGGAAGCCCCTTCGAAGAACAGCGCCCTGGTGTGCCGCCGCGCGACGAGATAGCAGAGTTTCGCGTTATGGACACGGCGGCCCTGTATTTCGACTTTTACGAGGGCGGCCTGGCGTTTGAGGAGCGCGACGACGAGAGCCTGTTCCACTTGCTGACCGAGGGCCTGTCTGCCCTGTCCGAGCTGGGTGAGGTCATGCTCAGCGACCGTCTGCGCCAGATTTCGGTGCGCCCCGCGCCCAAGCTTTCGGTGCGTGCGACCGTCAAGAGTAACCTGCTCGACGTCGAGTTGGGCGCGAGCGGCCTTTCGGCGGCAGACCTTGCCATCTACCTCGATTCCTACAAGCGTCACCAGACGTTTGCACGTCTCACGTCCGGCGATATCATCCGCCTGGACGAGGGCGCCCGTGCCGCGTTTGGCCTTGCCGAGGATCTGGGGGTCGATGCTGTCGACCTGTTCGACGGCGTGTCGCTTCCCGCGTCGAGTACCCTGTTCGTCGACAGCATGCTTGCACGCACGCCCGCGCTCGAAGCCGATCGCGACGCTGCATTCCGTCGCACCGTCGAGCGCTTGGATACGCTCGGCAAGATGGATTTTACGGTGCCGGTCTCGCTCAAGGCCACACTGCGCGGCTATCAGGTCGACGGCTACCAGTGGCTCGGCTCGCTCGAGCACCTGGGCCTCGGCGGCATCTTGGCCGACGACATGGGCCTGGGCAAAACGCTGCAGATGATCGCACATATCCTAGCGCGCGTGGAGGCGGGGGACACTAAGCCCACGCTTGTGGTGTGCCCTGCGTCGCTTGTGTACAACTGGACCGCCGAGCTGGAGCGCTTTGCCCCGTCGCTCGATGTGTGCGCCATTGTGGGCGCCAAGGCTCAACGCCGCGTGCAGATCGCCGGCGTGGCCGAACATAACGTGGTTGTAACGTCGTATGACCTTATGCGGCGCGATATCGACGAGTACGTCGAGCAGGACTTTGCCCGCGTGGTGCTCGATGAGGCCCAGTACATTAAAAACCCGCTCACCCAGGTGGCGCGCGCCGCAAAGCGCCTGCCTGCCGGCGTGCGCTTTGCCCTGACGGGCACGCCCATCGAAAACCGCCTATCCGAGCTCTGGAGCATCTTCGACTTTTTGATGCCGGGCTTACTTGGCACGCGCGAGTCGTTTGCCAAGCGCTTCGAAAGCCCAGTCGAGCACGCCGAGGGCGATAGCGCCGCCCGCCTGCAGGCGCTCGTGTCGCCGTTTGTGCTGCGCCGCGTCAAGGAAGACGTGGTGGCAGACCTGCCCGAGAAGATCGAGGACACTGTCATGGCGCAGCTTGCCGGCGAGCAGCGCAAGCTGTACCTGGCAAACCAGGACCGCATCGCCCAGCAGGTGCAGCACCGCGAGGCATCCGAGTTTAAGAAAGACAAGCTCAAGGTGCTTGCCGAGCTCACCAAGTTGCGCCAGATCTGCTGCGACCCGCGTCTGCACTACGAGGATTACAAGGCGGGGAGCGCCAAACTCGATACGTGCATGGAGCTCGTGCACGGCGCACTCGACGGCGGACATCGCATCCTGTTGTTCAGCCAGTTTACGGGTATGCTCGATATTATCGGTAAGCGCCTGGCCAAGGAGGACATCGCCTTCCTTAAGCTCACGGGCGCTTCGTCTAAGGAGAGCCGCGCCAAGATGGTCGCGCAGTTCCAAGCGGGCGAGGTTCCGGTCTTTTTGATTTCGCTCAAGGCGGGCGGCGTGGGCCTTAACCTGACGGCTGCCGACGTGGTCATCCACTACGACCCGTGGTGGAACGTGGCGGCGCAGGACCAAGCAACTGATCGTGCACACCGTATTGGTCAGCAACATACCGTGACCGTGTACAAGCTCATCGCCAAGGACACGATCGAGGAGCGCATTATGCAGATGCAGGAGTCCAAGCGCGACCTGGTCAACAGCGTGCTCGGCGGCGACGGCATCTCGTCGGTACTGTTCACGCGCGAGGATGTTCTGGCGCTGCTCGGCGGCGACGGGCGCTAGCCGCGTGCGGGGTGGGACTGCTGGAGTGGGCAGGACGGTCGACGCATTTTGGCCCGACCGCTTGCCTGATCCGTTATGTGTTCATTTGCAATGCCGTGGATGGTTTGTCTGCCTTTGGGCATAAGAACCATCAAGAACATTGGCACATCAGCAAAGGAGAACATCATGGCGAAATTCTTTAAGGACCCCGACGGTAAGCTCATCGCTGCCCTTGGCGACGACGTTGCGACCCCTGCCGGTTGCACGGAACTGACCGCAAACACTGAGGACGCGGCGCACGAGAAGCACGTGCCTGTTGTCGAGACCGAGCGCGACGGTCACGTGATTCGTGCACGCGTTGGCTCGGTCGAGCACCCCAGCCTGCCCGAACACTACATTGAGTGGATTGCGCTTGAGGCCGAGGGCCGCTTAGAGGTTCATTACCTTGAGCCCGGCATGAAACCCGCGACGTTTTTCGCGGGCGGCTCCAAGACCGGTACCGTCTATGCCTACTGCAACCTGCACGGGCTGTGGTCCGCGACATTCTAGGAGCGCGCCCCCGCTCGGGGTATCATAGCTAGCATATGCACATGCAAGCGCCGGCTGCATTATGCGGCCGGCGCTTTTACTACGATTTCGATGGTTTACGACGGAAAGGGCTGGGCCATGAAGCTCGCGCTTGCACAGATCGATATGCGCCTGGGTGATATTGAGGGCATTTGCGGCCGCATCGAGGACCAGGCTCGTCTGGCCCACGAGCGCGGGGCACGCGTGCTGTGCGTTCCGGCTCCGCTCTTTATGGGCGCCATGCCCGGTGGCCTGGTGGGCGCTGCCGACTTTGAGCACGACGTGCTTGCCGGTTTGACTGGTGTCGCCGAGCGTATCCAGGAGCTTGACATGATCTGCATCGTGCCCGCGGCGGTTTCGTTTGAGGGCCAGCCGCTGCTCGACTACATGATGCTCAAGGACGGTCATGTGGTGCCGGCGCGTTCGAGCATTGCCCTGCAGCGTGGCGAGAACAACGACACACGTTGGGCGCCGCCGGTGTTCGACGTGGACGGCGTGCGCATCGCCGTGATTTTTGACTTGGACCGCGAACTCGAGATGCTGCCGACCGGTGTTGACCTCATTGCGTATTTCCAATTCAACGCGTTTGACATGACCGACCGCGAGACTGCCGCCATTGCCGCCGTTCGCAGCGGCGCCTACCGCAAGATCGCATCCAAGCGCAGCGTGTGGTTTGCCTGCATGGCGCCGGTCGGTGCCTATGACGAGTCGGTGTATACCGGCGGTTCGTTTGTGCTCGACGACTGCGGTCGCGTGGTGGCCCAGGCGCCGTGCTTTGAGGAGAGCCTGCTGGTTCGGGAGATTCAGCGCGGCGTGATGCTCGATGCCCTGGAGGATCACGAACTGCCCGAGTTCCGTTCCGAGGAGTGGCTGTGGCAGGCGCTGGTGCTCGCCGTGCGCGACAACGCCCGAGCCCACGGTGCGTCGCGTGCTGTGGTGGCACTCGAGGGTGACTTGCCGTCGTCCCTGCTGGCGGCGC
>CALHJX010000178.1:0-3622 GCA_938033385.1 uncultured Collinsella sp.
TGCAGGCCTTTGGCAGCGACCTGGGTGCCGAGGAGGCCCCGTGTGTCTACGTCGCCAACGCCGGCAAGGAGTTGCGCCAGAACGTCTTTACCATTACGCAGGAGCTTCGCGCCGCAGGCATCGTGACCGAGGCGGACTATCAGGGTCGTTCGCTCAAGGCTCAGTTTAAGCAGGCCGACAAGGTGGGCGCCAAGCTCATTTTGGTCTTGGGCGGCGACGAGCTTGCCGCCGGCAAGGTCAAGGTGCGCGACATGCAGAGCCATGACGAGGTTCTCGTCGATCTGGCCAATGTGGTCGAGGCGGTTCGCGAGCGCCTGTAGCGCATCTTTTTGAGCTGCGGGCCTGCTAACGTGCCCTGCTCATGGAGAGCGATTGTTACGGGGGTGTTTCGCTTTTATGCGGAATGCCCCCGTTTACGTATGCCGCCCACCGAGAAATACGACCATTTGGGGCAAAAACCCTTGCAATGCAGAAAATACTTTTGTGTGGTAAAGCGCAATCAGTGTCGAAAGTATTTCTCAAGCGCCTATAATGAATACCGCATGTTACGTGCATAGAAGGAGGAATGGGAGGAAACGTGGCTGAGAACCTAAGCAACCAGTCTGTACCCGAAGCCGCGGCGCGCGTCGCTGCCGTGGTCAACCGCCTCGTTAACCGAATCGGCTCGAATGCCGAGTCCAGGGAGCGTCTCGCCGAGATCGAGATCCCCGAGGAGCTGCGCGATAATCTGGCGCTGTTCCTGCGCCTGGAACGTCGTGTGCTTAGCGAGTATGATCCCGAGATCGCGGACCTGTTCGACAAGATTTTGACAGCCGAGATTGTGGTCAATGCCGGCAACCCCGGTAGCCGCGCTGCCGACGAGTCCGTTGACGAACAGGGCGTGCCCACTGCCGACGAGCCCACCGCCGTGGCGTTTCGCGAAGTCGTCGATTTGATTGACAGCCTGCCGCTCGATAAACAGCAGGTCATTGTCCGCGCCTTTACGAGCTTTTTCCATCTGGCAAACCTGTCGGAGGAGAACTACCGTGTGGCGCAGCTGCGCGAGCGCGAGGCCGGCGCATCGACCGATACCGAGGTCGATCCCGCCAACGAACTCACCGTCGCCTATCACCAGTTGGTAAACGAGATGGGCGTCGAGGGTGCCAATGAGCTGCTCGGCAAGCTCGAGTTCCACCCTGTCTTTACCGCACATCCCACCGAGGCCCGTCGTAAGGCCGTCGAGGGCAAGATTCGCCGTATCTCCAACCTGCTGGAGGAGCGTCCGCGTCTGGGCGGCTCCGACCTGGTGGAGAACGAGCGCCATATGCTGCAAGAGATCGACGCCCTGGTACGCACGAGCCCCATCGCGTTAAAGAAGCCCACGCCGGTCGAGGAAGCCGATACCATCATCGACATCTTCGATAACACGCTGTTCGACGTTATCCCCGTCATCTACCGTCGCTTTGACGACTGGGTGCTGGGCGACAAGGCCGGCACCGTGCCGCCGCTGTGCCCGGCGTTCTTCCACCCCGGCAGCTGGATCGGTTCCGACCGTGACGGCAACCCGAACGTCACCGCCAAGGTGAGCCGCGAGGTCGCCGCCAAGTACTTCACCCACATGGTGCTCAAGCTCGAGGACAAGTGCCGCCGCATCGGCCACAACCTCACGCTCGAGGCCACCTACAGCAAGCCTTCTGCCGAGCTCATCAACCTGTGGAACCATCAGGTCGAGATGAGCCCTCGTTACACGGCCCGCGCCGAGCTGATCTCCGAGCACGAGCCGCATCGCGCCGTCATGCTCGTCATGGCCGACCGCCTGAACGCCACCGTGCGCCGCATCACCGACACCATGTACCACAGCGCCGACGAGTTCCTGGATGACCTGCGCGTCGTCCAGCGTTCGCTTGCTGCCTGCGGTGCCGCCCGTGCCGCCTACGGTCCGGTCCAAACCATCATCTGGCAGGTCGAGTCCTTCGGCTTCCATATGGTCGAGATGGAGTTCCGTCAGCACTCCGTGGTGCACGCCCGCGCCCTCAAGGATATCCACGAGAACGGTATCCATGGCGACCTGCAGCCCATGACGCGCGAGGTCATCGATACCTTCCGCGCTATCGGTTCCATCCAAAAGCGCTACGGCAAGAAGATGGCGCACCGCTACATCATCTCGTTTACCAAGAGCGCCCAGCATGTGGCCGACGTCTTTGAGCTTGCCCACCTGTCCTTTGCACACGAGGAGGATGTCCCCGAGCTCGACGTGATCCCGCTGTTCGAGCAGCTCGAGGACCTCGAGGGCTGCGTTGACGTGCTCGACCAGATGCTTACGCTGCCTGTGGTGCAAAAGCGCCTTGCCCAGACCAACCGCCGCATGGAGGTCATGCTGGGCTATTCCGACTCCTCCAAGGATGCCGGTCCTACCACGGCCATGCTCGCGCTGCACTCCGCGCAGGAGCGCATTGCCAAGTGGGCCGAGAAGAACGATATCGACCTGGTGCTCATGCACGGTCGCGGCGGTGCCGTGGGCCGTGGCGGCGGCCCGGCCAACAAGGCCGTGCTGGCGCAGCCCAAGGGTTCGGTCAACTGCTTCTTTAAGCTCACCGAGCAGGGCGAGGTCATCTTTGCCCGTTACGGCAACCGCACGCTGGCTCAGCGCCATGTTGAGTCCGTTGCCGCCGCAACGCTTTTGCAGTCGGCCCCGAGTGTCGAGAAGACCAACACCGAGACCACGCAGAAGTTCTGGGATATGGCCGAGAAGCTCAACGCCGCAAGCCACGAGCGCTATCTGGACCTGCTGAACACCGAGGACTTTACGCCGTGGTTCTCGACCGTGACGCCGCTGACCGAGGTCGGTCTGCTGCCGATCGGCTCGCGTCCTGCCAAGCGCGGCTTGGGTGCCAAGTCGCTCGACGACCTGCGTACCATTCCGTGGATCTTCAGCTGGAGCCAGGCGCGCATTAACCTGGCCGCTTGGTACGGCCTGGGCACCGCCTGCGAGCAGTTGGGCGACCTTGACCAGCTCAAGGCTGCCTACCAGGAGTGGCCGTTCTTCCGCACCTTTATCGACAACATTGAGATGTCGATCGCCAAGACCGACCAGCGCATCGCCAAGATGTATCTGCACCTGGGCGATCGCCAGGATCTGTCCGAGAAGGTCTTCACCGAGATGCAGCTCACGCGTAAGTGGGTCCTTGCTATCGTCGGTGATGAATGGCCGTTGCAGCGCCGCCGCGTGCTTGGCTGCGCTGTCCGCGTGCGTAACCCCTATGTCGACGCCCTGTCTATCGCCCAGGTTCGCGCCCTTCGCGAGGTGCGTATGAACCAGGACGAGATGGCTGAGGAGAAGAAGGCCGAGTACATGAGCCTGATTCTTTCGACTGTGACCGGCGTCTCGGCAGGATTGCAGAACACGGGGTAATCGATAGCCCTGTGGCTCTCACCGGGACCCGACGGGTTTCCCTCTGAATGCGTCCTCGCACTTGAAGCCCCCTTATCCTGCTCCTTCGGAGCTGCGGATAAGGGGGCTTCGTGCTGCGGAGTGCATTCAGAGGGAAACCCATCGGATCCCTTCGTCCTCGGTCTTCTGGGGTTAAAGCTAAAGGGAATAAGGCGCGCTTCGCGCATAGCGTGGAGTGCGGCGAGGGCTTCT
>CALHJX010000179.1:0-5767 GCA_938033385.1 uncultured Collinsella sp.
GACGGACCTCAGGACGCTCTTACACCACGTCTGCGCGCGCGACCAGGGTCTATCGAATTTACTTTGTTTTGTCTCAAGATTGAGTCAAATTAGCGTACATCTGTTGCGCAAAATGAGTAAAAATGGCTTCGTGAAATGTCTCTATTTTCGTGCCAGTACTCATATTTGCCACTTTTTGACCACGGGGGCATCTACCGCGCGAAATCGATAGGTCAAATCTGCCAAAAACGGCCCGTAACAAAAAAGCTCCCATTGCTGGGAGCTCTTTCATTTAATGGTGCGGGCGAAAGGACTTGAACCTTCATGGGGTTGCCCCCATACGGACCTGAACCGTACGCGTCTGCCAATTCCGCCACGCCCGCGTGCAGGAATTAGAATAACGGAGCGCCACCGCGAACGCAAGAACTATTTTTGAAAAAGTTTGCAGGCATTTTCCCAGGCAGCTCGAGCGATTGCTTCAGCGTCCTCGCCGGTACGATCGACGCGGTCGTTGACCAGCGCGTTTGCTGTGATGGAAATCATTGCAGGCTCGCACTCAAGACCGCGAATGGGCTCCGGCGCCATATAGGGACAATCCGTCTCGAACAAAATACGGTCGAGCGGGGTTGCCGCGAATGCCTCGCGCACGTCGTCGTTGCGCTTAAAGGTAGCCGCGCCGCCATAGGCGATGTAACAACCCAAATCCACAAAGCGCTCCATCGTGGCTCGGTCCTCGCCAAAGCAGTGCAGTACGCAACCGGCCTGGGGCACGCCGACCTCGCGCAACACGTTGTAGGCATCCACATGCGAGGTGCGCTCCTCGTCCGTGTCCTCATGACGCAGATGCAGCTCTACCGGCACATTGCGGCGTACGGCAACCTCGAGTTGGCGCGCCATACAGTCGATCTGCACGTCGTGGGGCGCCGGCGCGACATCGTCGTCATAGTCCATGTGGTAGTCCAAACCGATCTCGCCAATGCCAACGCATAGGGGATCATCGAGTGCAGCCACAATCTGGGCATGGATGTTATCGGTATAGTCGGGAGCGCCATAGGGGTGCACACCGACGAGATACTTGATCTGCGGGATATCCCGCATCGGCAGGATCTCGCGAACCAGCCAGTCGCTATAGTCCGTCACGCTGCGTTTGTCAGCGATGGGGTCGAACATCGTCACCAACAGGTCGACGCCCGCGGCTTTGGCGCGCACGAGCGTCTCGGGCACTTCCTTGCTCCAAAAAGAGAGCAGGTGCGCATGCGTATCGGCAAGCGGCGCCAGCGGCACCGGGCAGGCCACCGTTTTCTTCTTTTTGGTAAACGTCACGCGTTCGACATTAGGCGTCATGGGAAAGCTCCTGAGCCAAGCGGACAAAGGCGGCAACGTCGAGCGTCTCGGCGCGCGTGGTAGGTGCGATACCGCAGGCCTCAAAAGCGGCGTCGAGCGCGTCCTTGGCAAAGCCGTTGGCGCTCATGGAGTTGCGGATCGTCTTGCGGCGCTGGGCAAATGCAGCGTCGATCACACGGGCCACAAACTCGCGGTCGATGCCCTCGGGTACCACACCGTCAACGCGATCGATGCGCACTACGGCAGAATCCACATGCGGCGCCGGCATAAAGCAGCGCGGCGGCACCTCAAAGCGCCCCGTCACCTGCGCATACAGACCAAGCTTTGCCGTGTAGCCGCCATAGGTCTTGTTGCCCGGCGTTGCGGCAATACGATCTGCAACTTCCTTTTGCACCATGACGACAGCGCGCTTAAGCGCGGGCATCGTCTGGAAGAACTGAAGGATGATCGTCGCTGCCACGTTATAGGGCAGATTCGCGACAAACACCGTGGGCTCACCACCGGCAGCCTGCTCAATCTGCTCCGGCGTCACCTTGAGCGCATCGCCCATGATAAAGCGGAAGTTGGCATAGTCGGCGGCGTGGGCGTCGAGCACCGGCTCAAGCTCGGGATCGGCCTCAATCGACGTAACGCATGCCGCCTCCTGCAGCAGGGCCAACGTCAGCGTGCCGCAACCCGGGCCGACCTCGAGCGCGCGCTCATCGCCCGCAAGCTCAGCGAGCTCACAGATACGTTCGATCACATGGTTGTCGATCAGGAAGTTTTGGCCCAGGCGATGCTTGGTCGCAAGGCCAAACTCCTCTAGCAGCTCCCTAGTTGCCGTGGGATTTGCCAAAGGCGAAGTTGTCATGGTTGCCTCCTTAACATGGTGGCTGCATCGTAAAGCAAAAGGGCATGGACCGTTGCGGCCATGCCCTTACATCTAAACAGCAAATTGCCGATATGGCGCGCAGCGGCTTAGCCCAAACGCGGGAACAGCGGCTCGCCCTTCTCGACGGGCTGGCCACCGGCAAGCAGGCCCCAAGCGCAAATGCCCTTGAGGTCGTCGCTCGTGGCCTCGTCCTCGCAGGACAGGCGACGCAGAGCCTCGGCAGAAGTCTGGGGCATGAGCGGCATCAGCAGGTGAGCGGCGATGCGGATGGCCTCGAGCAGGTTGTAGATCACAAACGCCAGCTCGTCAGCCTTGGCCTCGTCCTTGGCAAGCGCCCAAGGCTCGGAGTCCTCGATGTAGTGGTTGGCGGCATGGATGAGCTCCATGACCTCGTCCTTAGCTCCACCGTAATCGAGCACGTCCATCTTGGCCATGTAGCGATCGACCAGGCCGTCGGCGATCTTTGCCAGCGGGTTGTCGAACGTATCGAACGACGTGGGCTTGGCGGGCGCGCAACCGTCAAAGTACTTGCCGCTCATGTTGAGCGAACGCGAGATAAGGTTGCCCCAGCTGTTGGCCAGATCGGCGTTGTAGACCTGCTCCATGCGCTCGAAGCTGATGGCGCCGTCGGTGCCGGGCACCACGTCGGTCATAAAGTAGTAGCGATAGCCCTCGACGCCCAGCATGTCGATAACGTCCTGCGGAGCAATGGCGTTACCGCGGCTCTTGGACATCTTCTCGGCCTTACCGGTCTCGGCATTGCGCACGGTCAGGAAGCCGTGGGCAAAGACGTGCTCGGGCAGGGCCTCGCCAATGGCCATGAGCATGGCGGGCCAAATGACGCAGTGGAAGCGGATGATGTCCTTGCCCACGATGTGGAACTGCGCGGGCCAGCGATAGGCCAGCTCGGCACGGGCCTCGTCGGTGTCGACACCGTAGCCGACGGCCGTCATATAGTTGAGCAGCGCGTCGAACCACACGTAGGTCACATGGCCCTCGTCGAACGGGACCTTGATGCCCCAGTCAAAGCTCGTACGGCTCACGGAAAGGTCGTTGAGGCCGCCTTCGACAAAGCTGCGCACCTCGTTCATGCGGAACGCGGGCTCAACAAAATCGGGGTGCTCGTCATAGAGCTTGAGCAGCTTGTCCTGGAACGCAGAGAGCTTAAAGAAGTAGGACTCCTCCTGCACGCGCTCGAGCGGGCGGTGGCAATCGGGGCACAGGTGCTGGCCGACGCTGCCGTACTCTTCGTCGCCCTTCTGGACCTGCGTATCGGTAAAGTAGGTCTCGTCAGGCACGCAATACCAGCCGTCGTAGCTGCCCTTATACAGGTAGCCGGACTCCTTCATGCGCTCCCACAGGTACTGCACGGCGTGATGCTGGCGCGGCTCGGTGGTACGAATGAAGTCGTCGTTGGAGATCTCGAGCTTGCTCCAAAGCTCCTTGAAGTGCGGAGCCTGGCTGTCGGTCCACTCCTGCGGCGTCATGTTGTGCTTGGCTGCAGCCTCGGCGACCTTCTCGCCGTGCTCGTCCATGCCAGTCAGGAACTTGACGTTATAGCCAGCGGAGCGACGATAGCGAGCCTGGACGTCGGCGATGATGGTGGAATAAGCCGTGCCCAGATGCGGATCGGCGTTGACGTAGTAGATGGGCGTCGTGATAAAGAACGAAGGCTTGCTTTGATCCATGGGGTTTGTCCTCCAGAAAAACGTTGCATACAGGGGATGATTCTAGCGCAAGGGCTGGATATCCTCCATCTATTGCATATCGAGCACCATGGCATAGACATCGCGCTTGCGGCGCGAGTACTTCTGCGACAGGCGCTTTGCCACCGCGGAGGCGGGCTCCCCCTCCTCGAGCGCGGTGCGAATGTCCTCGCGCAGAGCTTCGTCGGGGTCTACCGCTGCGGCTCCAACCGGCGCAATACCGGCATCCACGTCCTCACTCGGCGGCGCGATGACCAGCGCGATCTCGCCCTTTACCTCGCCACGGGCACGCAGTTCCTCGGTTAGCTGGGCGGCGGATCCACGCAAGACTTCCTCGTGCAGTTTCGTAAGCTCGCGGCAGACGGCAATATCGCGCTGGGGAAAGACCTCGGCCACGGCCTCGAGCGTCGCGACGATGCGATGTGGAGACTCGTAGAAGATGAGCGCGCCGGGCACCACGGCAAGGCGCTGCAGTCGGCGCACGCGGTCGCCGTGTTTGCGACCCAAAAAGCCTTCGAAGAAGAAATGCTCGCAGGGAATACCGGACGACACGAGCGCCGTGACGCAAGCAGAGGGGCCGGGAATAACCTCGACAGGCACATCCGCCTCGCGCGCCGCCTCAACCAAAGCCTGGCCGGGATCAGACACGCTCGGCATACCGGCGTCCGAGGCAAAGGCGAGGGTCTCCCCCGCCAGCAGGCGGTCGACCAGGCCGGCTGCGCGACTTGCGATCACGTTCTCGTCGCAACGAACGAGTGGCTTGGAGATGCCTAGGTGCATCAGCAACTTTGAGGTCACACGCGTGTCCTCGCAGCAGACGGCGTCGGCGGCGGCAAATGCCTCGCCGACGCGCGGAGACAAGTCGCCCAGGTTACCGATGGGCGTACCGACCACATAAAGTTTGCCCGTGCGGGCGCTGTTTTGCGTCATATCAACCTATTCAATCATGCCACGCTCGAGCGTGCCGAGTGCCGCGCGGGCGTCCCATGCTGCAATACGCTTCTCGGTCTTCCACGTTTGGAAGAACCAGCCAGCCGCCGGCGCAAACGATGCCAACTGGTTGGCGATAAACACGCGCTCGTAGGCATTGCGGCCCTCGGGCGTAACCGACGAGTTGGCGAAGA
The DNA here is from genome assembly GCA_938033385.1 of uncultured Collinsella sp. GTDB lineage: Bacteria > Actinomycetota > Coriobacteriia > Coriobacteriales > Coriobacteriaceae > Collinsella. The sequence goes on from CALHJX010000179.1 coordinate 5,025, forward strand.
TCGCCGCGCCCGACCATTCGCCCACCAAAACGGGGAACCCAGTTGCGACCGCCTCTTTGAGCTCACGCTTGTTGCGCGAAATCGCCGTCGTCAGACCGCGCGGGCTCGTGATGTCGAGCGCATACTCGTCGCGGTAATGGTACAGGTGAAGGTCCATGTAGACGTTCTTGTACTTGGCACCGCGCATAAAGTGCTTCCACTCGCCAGGGTGTCCCGAAGAGGAAAAGACGACGATCTTGTCCTCGGGCATATGCGAACGAACGAGCTCGTACGCGTCACGATAGAAGTTGCGCAGGTAGTGCGCCGGAATGCCATCCGTCATGGTAAAGAGGCTCTTGCGTACGCTCATCTGCGGCGTATCCAACAGCTCGATGCCCAGCAGGCTCTCGGCCTCACCATAGCGATCGGCCAGGCGCTCGAGCACATCGAGCGCAACGTGACGGCCGTTGGTGGACGAATGCCACTCGGCAACAGCCTCCGGAGTGGTGGGCGAATCGTTGGAATCGCCCTGACCGCCGGGTACAGTCGCCAGATCGAGCAGTACGCGGATGTTGTACTTGGCGGCCCACTCAATAGCGCGATCGATATAGTCGACGACCGAGATGTAGGAAGCGTCGGACTCCTGCGAGCCAAAGGCATACCACGGCACCGGCAGGCGCACGGCGTTGAGACCGATCTGCGCCATACGGCGAAAATCGTCCTCGCTCACAAACGTCTCGTAATGGCGACGCATGCGCTCGTTA
>CALHJX010000180.1:0-13487 GCA_938033385.1 uncultured Collinsella sp.
AGCCGTCTGCGGCACCGCCGTCTACAACGTTGCCGGCACGCGTGCCGCCGCTGTCGCCGATGCCCCGGCAAGCTTTAAGGTTGCCTTTATCGATGAGCTCTACCGCGCGACCGCCCAAGACATCGCTGATAACAAACTCGAGCTCGAGGAGGCATAAGCCATGTCCGAGCCCGCAACCAATGCCGGCATGAACACGCTCGTCGCTGTGGCCATCGCCCCATGCGGCACCGGCGATGAGCTATCCGCCGAGGTCGCCGAGGTCGTGCGTGTCATTCGCGAGAGCGGCCTTCCCAACCGCACCACCTCGATGTTCACCGAGATCGAGGGCGACTGGGACGAGGTCATGCAGGTCGTGCGCGACGCAACCTTTGTGTTGGCGAGCAAGGGCATCCGCACCGAAGTCGTGCTCAAAGCCGATATTCGGCCCGGATTTACCGACACCATGACCGGCAAGCTCGAGCGCATGGAAGCACAGATCAAGAAGCAGGAGGAAGCACGATGAGCATCCGCGACAACCTTGATATCTCGGCCTATCTGGTACTCGGCCCCGAAAACACCCTCGGGCGCCCCGTGGGCGATGTGGTGGCCCAGGCGCTCGACGCCGGCTTTACCTGTATCCAGGTGCGCTCCAAGGTGGCAAGCGCCCGCGAGATCATTGCACTGACCGGCGACGCCGCGCAGGCAATCGCACAGGCTGGCAAGACCGGTCAGGTCGCCCTGTTAATCGACGACCGTCTGGACTGTGTACTCGCCGCGCGCGAGCAGGGCATTGCCGTCGACGGCGTGCACGTAGGCCAGAGCGACATTCCCGTCGAGGTCTGCCGCAAGCTGCTGGGCCCCGATGCCATTGTGGGCCTTTCGGCCCGTTGCGAGGAGATGCTCGAGTACGTCAAGACCGCCGACATGAGCCTGGTCGACTACCTGGGCATCGGCCCGCTCCACGAGACCGAGACCAAGCGCGACTGCGGACGCGCGGCCGACGGCTCTATCATCACCAAGAGCTTTGAGGACCTGGCCGCACTCCACGCGGCAAGCCCCGTGCCCATCGTGGTGGGCGGCGGCGTCAAGACGGCCGACCTGCCGCAGCTCAAGGCCACCGGCGTCGACGGCTTCTTTGTGGTGAGTGCCGTCTGCAGCGCCGATGACCCCTACGCCGCGGCCAAGGAGCTCGTCGACACTTGGCAGCAGGCATAGGCATAAGCCGAGCAACTGATCCGCAGCCTCACATCTTCAGCAATGGAAAGCACATCCCAGTTTGGACCTCCATTCCGGGATGCGCTTTCCGCCGAGATGGCGGCAGCGGCCTCTACCCTGCCAGATATGCCTCCAGTGCCGGCAAGGTCGCCTCCGCATCGCGGCGACCAATCTGGTAGATGCGTTCAAGTTCATCGGGCTCGCGACACAGCGACGGCACCTTCACCGATTCGCTCGGCCGCACCACAAAGATCTCGCCGGCAGCCTCGCGACGTGCCAGGTCATCGAGCGTGGTATTGTAGACCTCATGCCGATGCTCAAGCGCTGCGACAAACTCCGGATAGTGACGGAACACGCGTCGCAGCATGGGCATCACGCTGTTGGGCTGCTTCACAAAGCCCGCTGGCTGCGTGAGTACCACGATATTGCGGTCATACCCCTGTGCAAACAGCCATGCGCTGGGAATAGAATCAGCCACGCCGCCATCCAGGTACTTGCGGCCCTCAATGGCGACAGGACGCGTCGCCACGGGAATTGCCGACGACGCCCGGATCCACTCGATATCGCGCTCGTCGCCATACGGCAGGTCGTGATAGACGGCCTTGCCCGTCTCGATATCGGTACACACGCACGTAAATCGCATGGGGCAGGCGCGATATGTCTCCAGGTCGATGGGATCGCGCTCGATGGGCACCTCGTGATAGGCAAAATCGGCATTGAACATGTCACCGGTTCGCAACCAGCTGGTCACACCCGCATAGCGCTTATCGGCACAATAGGCCTTGTTGTAGCGAATGGCGCGGCCGATCTGGCGCGATTTAAAGTTGTAGCCAAACGCCGCGCCCGCCGAGACACCCACCATATGGTCGCAGGTCAAACCGTGCTCCATCCAAACGTCGAGCACGCCCGCCGTATACATACCGCGGTAGCCGCCTCCCTCGAGCGCAAGCCCCACCGTGTGCGTCGTATCCGGCTGTGCCATGCGACCATCTCCGTTCCTGCGTTTTAAACCGGGACAAGTATACCCGTCAACATATATCGTCTCAGTCGCATTTTCATCGAACATCGCATCGTCGCGCTACCGCCTGTCGAATAATAGCCGTCCACAGCATGTGCACCCATATCCCCGCACTCGAGGAAAGCGGCTTTATGGTGACGCTCGACAAGCACATTTGGCAGATTGCGCCCGTCGACGGCGATCATGGCCGCAGCACGCAAATCATTTCATCAATGCTCGAGATGGCGCATTCGCTCCATCTGCCCGTCGTGGTCGAAGGCATCGAGACAAATGAGCAGGCGAACGTGCTACGGCAAATGGGCGCCCGCGACGCTCAAGGCTTCCTCTACTACCGCCCCATGCCGGCGAAGGATTTTGAGGCATTGCTCGATGGTGGCAATAACAACTGATACGCTCGCGCGCAAAACACCACCGCCGAAGGGGGAATTTGCCTCCATTAGTTAACTTATATCCCCAATTCAAACCGAATTGGGGATATGATACAAACCGCTGTTCCGCCCAAGGAGGTTATCCATCATGAACGAGTCATATCGCCTGGGCGAGCAATCGATTATTGCCTATCTTCAGCGACTTGCGAATGGCGTCTCGACCGCCGAACTCGATGTTGCCGCGCTGCCCGCTGGACTACGCGCCGTTGGTGAGCAACTGCAAAAGACGCATGCCATCCTGCAACAAGAGCACCGGCTGCTTGAGCGCAACGCCTATATCGATCCGCTCACCAACTTGGGCAACCGCAACGGATTCGACCGTCACGTCGAGCAACTCTGGCGCAAAGGCGACCCCTTCACCTGCGCCTATATTGACATCGACCATCTCAAGCATTGCAATGATAAGTTTGGCCACGCCGAAGGCAATCGCTATATTCTGAGCATCTGCCGCACGCTCACCGAAGCAATGGAACACGATGACCTGCTGTTCCGTATCGGTGGAGACGAGTTTGTGCTTATCTCGCTCTCCACAAACGAGACTGAACTCGAGCAGCGCTTGGAGCAGGTACGTGCCGGGCTAATCGAGGCGAGCTCAGGTGGCAAGGCACCCATGATCGGCAGCTTTAGCTTTGGCTGCTCGCGCGTCGATCCATTTGCCGGCGACACGCGTCGCCAGATGACGATGGATGCCGATCGCAAGATGTATCGCTATAAGCTTATGCATCGTGTGCAGCAACCGAAAGACAATGACGCGCCGCAACGCCCAATCGTCGATCAGCTTCCGTGCAACGACCGGGTGTTCCAAGCGATCTCCATGAGCTCCGAGACGCGCTATCCGTTCATCCTCAATCTCGATACGGGCGAATCGCAATGGTCGGTCAACGCCGTGCGCGATTTTGACCTGCCCTCCCAGCACCCTTTTAACTCGGTCGATATGTGGCTTGCCCGCGTTCATCCCGAGGACCGCGACAACGTACGCGCCGAGCTCGACATGGTGATAAACGGCACGTGGCACTTCCACTACATGCAGTATCGCGTAATGGATGCCACCGGAGCATACGCGCTTTGCGACTGCACGGGCTACCGCTTGGATGGCACCGATACCGAGCCCAGCATGTATGTGGGCATTATCATCAACCGAAGCTTGGCAGATACGACCGATTCCGTAACCGGCCTGGGCGATATTCACGCCCTGGTCAACGCCATTGGCGAAATGCGTCGCGTGGCGCGCGAGGCAGGCTTTATTGCCATTAAGGTTGACGATATCGCCGAGGTCAATGCCCGCTTTGGATTCGATGCAGGCGACCGTGTGCTCGCCGAAAGCGCCGCCTGTCTCATGGATTGCTCGCGCGGCAAGGGTCGCCTGTTCCGCTCGACGGGGCCGACATTCGTGGCGCTTTTCGACGACTTTGATCCCGAAGAGACCGACGCGATTGCAGACGAAATAGAACGGTTCCTGGGTTCTCCCGTGCTCATCGGCTCGCTTGAATATCAGCCGCCCATTCGTGTGGCGACGCTTCATCTGGACAGCGTTGACCGACAGCCCGTTTCCATTTTGAACGAGCTCAAAGCGTTACTTAAAGAGGCACCGCAAGTACCGGGCACCAAGCTGGACTAGCGTTGTGGGGCGCGATGTGAAACACAAGCCGTTTCACATCGCGCCCCACGCCATCTACCCTCTCGTGCGATAATCCTCCGCAGAAGTCACCAAAAGCAGAGGGAGTTTGTGATGAAGGTTCTTTTGGTCAATGGCAGTCCCAAGGCAAACGGCAACACCGCCCGCGCACTCGCCGAAGTCGCCGAGCAGCTCATTGCCGAAGGCATTGATACCGAGGTGTTTCAGCTGGGCGCCAAGCCCATTCGCGATTGCATCGGTTGCGGCCAGTGCGGCAAGCTCGGCGGTCGCTGCACCTTTGACGACGACGTGGTGAACGAGCTCATCGCTGCCGCCGAGCAGGCAGATGGCTTTGTCTTTGGCTCGCCTGTCTACTACGCGCACCCCAGCGGCCGCATTCTTTCGGCCCTCGATCGCGCCTTCTATGCCGGCAGCAAGGCCTTTGCGCACAAGCCGGGCGCTGCCATCGCCGTCGCCCGTCGCGGCGGCACGTCGACGACCTTCGACGTGCTCAATAAGTACTTCACCATCAACCAGATGCCCGTGGTTGCTTCCACGTACTGGAACAACGTGTTTGGCGCCATGCCGGGCGAGGCCGCCCAGGACGCCGAGGGCCTGGCCACCATGCGCAACATCGGCAAGAACATGGCCTGGCTCCTGCATTGTATCGAGGCAGGACAGGCCGCCGGCATCAAAGCCCCCGAAGCCGATCGCGAGCGCACCAACTTTATCAGGTAGAACGGCGGGACAAAATGATTCAGATTTTTGGCACCAAAAAGTCTTTCGATACCAAGAAAGCACAGCGCTTCTTCAAAGAGCGCCGCATTAAGGTGCAGTTTATTGACCTTAAGGAAAAGGAGATGAGCAAGGGCGAGCTCACGAGCGTGATGCAGGCGGTCGGCGGTATCGACAAGTTGCTCAACCCCAAAGCCAAGGACGAGGAGACGCTCGCACTCATCCAGCACCTCACCCCTAGCCAGCGCTTCGACAAGCTGCTCGAGAACCAGCAGGTTCTAGCCGAGCCCATCGTGCGCAACGGCAAAAAGGCCACCGTCGGTTATTGCCCCGATGTATGGGGAGCCTGGGAGTAGCTTGTGTTATTTGCCGGCGCGTGGGTATAAGAGCAGGCGTTTGGCATAAGATTCAGCTGTAAGCCATGTCTAACAAAGGAGGGCACATGCCCAACAAACCCGTGAAGATCATCATGCTTACCGGATACCTCGGTGCCGGCAAGACCACGCTGCTCAACCACATCCTCGCTAACGACGGCGGCATCCGCGCCGCCGTGATCGTCAACGACATCGGCGAGATCAATGTGGACGCCAGCCTCATCGCCGACGGCGGTCTTTCCGAGACCGACGACCTCATCCCGCTCACCAACGGCTGCATCTGCTGCACGCTTTCGGACGACCTGGCCAACCAGCTGCAGGGCATCGCCGATTCGGGCAACTTCGATTACATCATCATCGAGGCATCGGGTATTTGCGAGCCTATCCCCATCGCCTACACTATCTCGAGCTTCTGCGACGAGGCCAAGGTGGGCGGCGAGCCCAAGCTCGCGCTCGACAACATCGTGGCCGTGGTCGACTGCGCCCGCATGTATGACGAGTTCAACGGCGGTCGCGACCTGCTGGCAGAGGATATCGACGAGGACGACATCGAGAGCCTGCTCATCCAGCAGATCGAGTTCTGTTCCACGCTGATCCTCAACAAGACCGATACCGTGAGCTCTGAGCAGATCGCCGAGCTTAAGGCCATCGTGCGCAGCCTGCAGAAAGACGCCGTGATCGTCGAGGCCCAAAACGGCGAGGTCCCCATGGAGGAACTGCTCGACACCGACCGCTTCGACTTTATGCGCGCCTACAACTCCGCCGCCTGGATCGATGCCATGGAACATCCCGAGGAGCACGATGACCCCGAGGTGCTCGAGTACGACATCGAGACCTTTGTTTACTCGCGCCGCAAGCCGTTTGACCTGCAGAAGTTCACCGATTTTGTTGAGCAGGAGTGGCCCGACGAGGTCATTCGCGTCAAGGGTCCGCTGTGGCAGACCGGCGATCCGGACATGTGCTACATGTTTGAGCAGGCCGGCCACCAGATGCGCCTGATGGAGAACGGTCTGTTCGTTGACTCCGCGCCCGAGGGCGAGAAGCAGAAGATCATCGACGAGAACCCCGAGATCATGCAGATTTGGGACGACGAGACGGGCGACCGTATGACGAGCCTGTGCATCATCGGCCGTCACATGGACAAGGATGCGCTCATCGCCTCCCTCGATGCCTGCCTGACCGACTGGCACCGCGCCTAGGTTTATCCAAGCGGGCATTTTTCCGCCTACGCAACCGCCAAACCACCACGAAGGTGCCCTTCGTGGTGGTTTTTCGTTCTGAGCCAAGGAGATTCATGTTCAACATTGTGCTGTACGCGCCCGAGATTCCGGCCAATACGGGCAATATCGGCCGCACCTGCGTGGTTACCGGAGCCCGCCTGCATCTGGTGGAGCCGCTGGGCTTTTCGCTCGATGACAAGACGGTGCGTCGCGCCGGCCTGGGCTACTGGCAAAACTTGGACGTGACAACCTATGCCGGCTGGGAGGATTTCCTTGCCCGCAACGGCCTCTCCCCCGCCGACGAGCGCCTGCATCTGCTGACCAAAAAGGCACGCTGCACCTATGCGCAAAGTACCTACCGCGATGGCGACTACTTGGTCTTTGGCAGCGAGAGCTCAGGGATTCCCGAGGAGCTACTCGCCGCGGCGTCCGAGCGCTGCGAGCGCATCCCGATGCTGCGCGATTGCGATTCACTCGATAACGCCGAGGTCTGGGAAGCCCACGAGGAATCGCTGGGGCACACCGAGGGCAGCCACGAAGCCATCCTTCAACAGGATATCTGCGGCAACTTCGTCAACCCGGACGACTACCGCATCAGCGCACTCAACCTCTCCAACAGCGCCGCCATCGTCCTCTACGAAGCCCTGCGCCAGACGAACTTTGCCGGCATGTAAAAACCTGCCATTAGGGGACGAGGTAGAAATGGTAGACTTTCAAACTCTCTAGTCCTTGACAAAATGGTTTTGACATCAAATGCGGCAAAGGAACAGTCCCTTTGCCGCATTTGGCTGCTGGCAATTCACGTCAGAATTCAACTTCAAATACAAACGACTGCCGGAGTTCTCGCTTGGCTTGGCTTGTCAGGCTCGAATTCGCCCTTATGTTCAGTTTGCTGCATGCCTCGTCGATAGCCATAGCAAGTGATACAGACATGGTCATGGTCGTTTCACTTTTCAATTCGACCCGATAGCTCTTCGCCTTGTTTTTATCCTCTCCACCACATCTCGTCTCAATTAGCAAGAGAATATCTGAGTCATGGGCATACCAATGGAGCTCAGGGCGCTGTGGAACCATGTCACCCTCGAATTCCTGTGTAAACAGAATTTTCTTCTCATTTCTCGTTGAATCGCTCAAGGAACCGTCGATTCGAACCGAGCCCTTCTTTCCCGCCTTGGCATTTCCCTTAACCTGGTGGCCTCGCCGAGTTTCCTCGTACTCAGTCACCTCCAGCTTGCAGCGCTTCGCGCCAAGCATGAACGCAATCCGCCTCAACTCGGCCATCTTGTCTTGTTGCATGGTTGCGAAATAAGAGTCAAGGTCAACAAAGCGAGACCGATCAAAAGCATCTATGTAATATGTGGAATAAAGAGATGGTTTAGGATAGAAAGACAATTCGCTATCCCCGATTGCCTCGCGGTAAAGATTGAAAATCTGCGTACCCTTAACGGTATCCAGCCAACCAATAGCATCCCTACAGGCGTCGATACCCCGACGCTCATTTCCGTCAACAATTCGAATCATATTCGGCAAATAAAATGAAGGACTCTGATAGGTCTCCTTGGTTACCGGCCTGTATCTATTAAGCTGCTGCTGGTATGCCCAATCGTTGACGGCGTCACCGATATCCGCAGCAGCACCTGCCGCACCATCGGCCGCATCAGCAATAGCTGCCAAGGCGTCATCGACCATCGGAGTTGCAGCACGCATTGCACCATCGGCAACTTTCTGTACGGTTGCAACCGCGCCCGCCATCGCGCTTCCGGCGCCATCAACCAACCCGGCAGCGGCCTTACGGATATCAAAACTCTGCTTATGTCGCGGCAGCTCCTCCCTTTCGACAACAGCTAGATCGTCTTTATCCTCCATAGTGACCTCCTATTTCCGATAGTCGAAATCAACCGTATATTCATCGCCAAATGCCGAGTTGAACATCGCGCGGATATTTGCTTCGGCGTTCACCCGAGCCTCTTCGAGCAGGTCGCCATCCTTGATGGCCTCGCTTTCACTCCGCTCCTTGCACTGCGCTTCAAACGCCGTGACGTCTTTGACCTCAATGGGATTGAGGATGTTGTTGCGCTCCTCGAGAGCGCCCGATTTCTTCATATCCGGCGTGTTTGAGATTACATAAGGCTCATCCATCGTAATGGTCAGCTTCTTCTTGTTTGCATGTATCTCTGCCGTCTCGAGATTCACGCCCGCCTTAATGGTTCCAACATAGCGATACCAAAAACTGTTTTCTGTAAACGGGATATCAAACCAATCGAAAAACCTCTTGGTATCTGTCACCTTATCGACAATCGTATAGTTCTGCGATGCAGAAACCATCTCATTCTGGGAAGCGATACGTTCAAACACGACCGACGGGGAGAGCGTATTGGGGGTCGCTTCTTTTGCACCCGCAGCTTTGCCGTTATTAAAGATGCTAATAAAAAGTACAGCTACAATCAGCCCGCCAAGCGCCAAGCCCGCGATGAATACCTTGGGTTTCGTCAGAATTCTCCCGAGTTTCGCTTTCAGCGCCCCCATGCCTTCCTCCATCTCATCCATCCCCTATTCCTTTCAAAATCCCTGTTATTTAAGAAACTGCCGTGGGTTATACCTCATGCCTTAATTGTCGTTTTCAGCATGTCTTTAGACGAGGGCAGTTGTTTGCAATCCGAAATAATACACATTCGTTCGCAGCACTTGTTGTTCAAAAATTGGCATAAAACGGGCAGGTCAACCATTCATTGCCGATTAACCCGCCCCTTCCGTGCAGAACTTATTTATTTACATCGTAGCTGGAAACAGATGCGACAACGCGCGCAGCGTCAACATCGGACATTGCCTCGAACTTGACTTTCTCACCCGGCGCCCACGAAGAAGTGTCCGCATAGGTCTCCTCCGCTTTGATGTCATCTGCATCATAGAGAGCAAGTGTCAGGCTGACGTTAGAGAACGATATACCAGAAGTGTTCTCAACCACAGCCGTATACGTATACAGACCGTAACCGTCATCCGATTTTTCGAAATTTGCTCCCTGAATCAAACTGTTGATGGCATCCTCATAGCGGGTCTTCTCTGCTACGGACTTTCCATTCTTAATTAAGTCGTTGAAATCATCCTTATATTTTTCCCCTACTTCCAGCCCGTAATTATCAACAAGCTTCTTGAGCTGCGCAGATCGCTTATCGTAAACTTTATTCCACTCTTCGTAATAATCCGCAGACGATTGCGAGTAGTCCTCGGTCACCTTAAGCTGGTCATCAAGCAAATTCAGATACGTGATTACGTCCTGTTGCATCTTAGAATCCTTAAACCTAGCGTTCTTGAGTTCCTTGTCGTTCTTGATTTCGGCCTCAATAGCTTCCTGGATATTCTCGGTTGAATGAGGATCATCATCGTTTGCATTAGATTCAATGACATCGGACCTTCTCTCAAACCCGGCAGCAATAATATTCATCGCCTTGTCGTCGACATATTTAGACTTTGCAGTGTTTGCAGCATTCTGTGAACAGGCCGAAATGAACCCCAGAGAACAGATGAGTAGAACAAGCAAACCCATCATGGGCATCTTTTTAGTAATATTTCGTTTCATGACTATTTCCCTTCGATTGACGTTGCAACTCATAGCCCCTAGTCAAAAAGCAGACGAATTGACAACGCGGTGGCACTATTTGGCTTAAGGGCGTGAACTGGATAAATGCTGAGGGAAGGAGCGGGCCCGCGTAAGAATACTACCCTCATCAAATTGTCTAGTTAAAGCGAACGATTAAACGGCGGGCGGTCAACAATAGTTGAATCCGCCCGTCTCCAACGATCAAACGTCGACGGACTAACGCCCAATAGTGCGGCAGCATCCCGCCTTGTCACCCCACCTCCTTTAAATGATTGGACAACTGAGCGATAGTTTTCTGGACGCTCGATCGTTGGGCGTCCAAATCGAATGCCGCGTGATCGCGCCGAAGCAATACCTTCAGCTTGTCTTTGCTTTATGTTTTCGCGCTCCACCTGAGCCACGTAGCTCAAAACTTGAAGCACTAGGTCGGCAATAAAAGTCCCCGTAATCCCATTGGGCTGTTCGCGTGTATCAAGCAATGGCATATCGAGTACCACGATGGCAACGCGTTTGTCCATCGTTATGCGACGCCATTCATCGAGAACCTCCCGGTAGTCGCGACCTAATCGGTCGATACTCTTAATCACCAGAACGTCCCCTTCGCGCAGACGACGAAGAAGACGCTGGTACTGAGGACGCCTGAAGTCCTTTCCGCTCGCTTTGTCAGCGTAGATCAAATTCGTTTGGACCGGAAACCGCTCCAGCGCATCCAGTTGGCGATCCAGGTTCTGATCTGCTGACGAAACTCGAGCATACCCATAGATTCTGTTTTTCATGATTGCCCCTATCAGCCGCACGATGGCAGCATCAGCTCATTTGAGAGCCCACTCACAATAGGGCGTGCAAATTTCGCGAATGGGCTGAACCCATTTTCGGGCTCCAACGTAAGTTATTCAAGCACCACTTCGATAACGCGCAACGCCAACCTGATACTTTGAAATAAAATTAATCGTTTTTAACTGAAATTAACTAGAATAAAATGAAGTTAACCCGAGACGCTAAAGGAGGGCATTGTGGAATATCTCGAGAACCCGTTTACCCCCAGTTTTGGTGAGGTTCCTGCCCATCTCGCTGGCAGACAACAGATTATTCGGGATTTGGACCGTGCCTTCTTGAGCCAGCGCAGGCGCCCAGAATTGACCTCGATCTTCTCAGGCGCGCGTGGAACCGGTAAAACCGCTCTCATGTCGTCGCTCGCGACAAGGGCGGAATCCCACGGCTGGATTGCCGTAAAGACGACCGCGCTCCCGGGAATGCTTGAGGAAATCGAGTTCGGGGCGAAACGTGCCGCAGCCCATCTCATCGACTCGTCCAACCACTTCGAAGTCACCGGTCTCGGAATTGCACCGCTCGGCAGCATCGAGGTCAGTCGCGTTCACGATGCCTCAACCTGGCGTTACCGCATGAGCGACATCATCGACCGGCTCAACGAGGCGGGCACCGGTCTGCTTGTCACGGTTGACGAGGTGGACCCGACACTCGACGAGATGATCCAGCTCGCAGCGACGTATCAGCACTTTGTGACCGATGGGAAACGCGTCGCCCTGCTCATGGCGGGACTTCCCAACAACGTATCGACGCTACTGAACCACAAGACGGTCTCGTTCCTTCGCCGCGCCCAACAATATCATCTGGGTCGCATTGCCGACTATGACGTACGCGAGGCCTTGATTCGCACAATCCAGGAAAACGATCGCCTAGCAGATGCCGAGGGAATCGATAGAGCCGTTCGCTCGATCTCTGGTTTTCCCTTCCTATTGCAACTCGTAGGCTACCGTGCCTGGGATCTCACAAGCGATTCGAAGGAAATCTCGTCACGCGACTTTGACCTGGGAATCAAAATCGCGCGCGACGAGATGGACGACCGAATCCTCGCGGCAACCTATCGGGAACTCACCGCAGAGGACAAGCGGTTCCTCATCGCCATGCTCGATGACGAGGAAGAGTCCACCACCGCTGACCTTGTCGAGCGCCTTAAGCGTTCGCCGCAGCAGGTCTCCCGCTACCGACGCCGCATGATAGATGCCGGCATCATCGGGGAGCGAGGACGAGGGCTCGTCGCATTTGAATTGCCATTCTTCCGCGACTATCTCGCGGCTCAATGCGTGAAATAGAAATCAATGTGACAAAGGGGCTGTCCCTTTGTCACATTCAGTTATAGGTAGCGGCCAGTGATGCTCTTGGAGCAGGCCGCAATGTCGCCCGGCGTGCCGGCACAGACGACTCGCCCGCCCGCATCGCCACCGCCCGGGCCCATATCGATCACATAATCGGCATTTCGGATAAGGTCGAGATCGTGTTCGATCACGATAACCGTGGCGCCCTTGGCAACGAGGCCGTCAAACACACTCAGCAACACCTGAACATCGAGCGGATGCAGGCCGATCGTGGGCTCGTCAAACACAAACACGGCGTCGTCCTGCACGCGGCCCATCTCGCTCGCAAGCTTAAGGCGCTGTGCCTCGCCGCCCGAAAGCGCCGGCGTGGGCTCACCGAGCGTGAGATAGCCCAAACCCAGGTCGTGCAAGGTCTGCAAGCGTGCCTGAACCTTCTTGAGTCCCAACGTGGCGTCGAGCGCTTCGTCCACACTCATGTCCATGAGCTGCGGCAACGTAAGCAGACTCCCGTCCTTGCCCTCGCGATGGATATGCGAAGCCGCGTCTGCATAACGTGAGCCGCGACATGCCGGGCAGACGATCTCGACGTCGGGCAAAAACTGCACATCGAGTGATATCGATCCTGTGCCATCGCACGTAGGGCAGCGCAAGGCGCCAGTGTTGTAGCTAAATGCGCCTGCCTTGTAGCCGGCTGCCTTGGCCTCGGGCGTGCGGGCGAAGGCGCGACGCAGCTCGTCATGGATATCAGCATAGGTCGCTACCGTCGAGCGCACGTTGGCACCGATGGGCGTGGCGTCAATCAGGTTGGCACGTGCAATGCCCTCGGCATCGACCCAACGCACGTGTTTTGGCAGGCGCTCGCTGGCTGCCTGTGCCTTAAGTGCCGGGATGAGTGTCTCGAGCACCAGCGTCGTCTTGCCCGAACCCGAAACGCCCGTCACCGCGACGAGACGGCCGCGCGGGATATCGACTTCGAGCGGCTTGACGGTATGGATGGTATCGGTCGCCATGCAGATGTGTCCCTGGTCGAACATTTCCTCGTCAGTCACCTGCGGACGCAAGCGCTTGGACTCCGAGCGCAAAAACGGGGCGATACGGCTGCTCTGCGATTGCTCGACCTCATCCACCGTACCCGCGGCAATCACATTGCCACCGCCCGCTCCGGCAACGGGACCCATCTCGACCAGA
>CALHJX010000181.1:0-7767 GCA_938033385.1 uncultured Collinsella sp.
CGTCGGGCGCTCGCGTGACGGCGACTTTGGGATCGCTCGTGTGGTCTGGGTCGCTACCGGGTATTATTGCCGCACTGGCGTTGGCGCTGCCAGGCATAGCCGGCGTTGCCGCGGGGGCACTTGCGCGCGATCGGCGCTCGGGGTTCCTGCAGGGTGTGTTTGCGCTTTCTGCCTGCGAGGTTCCGGTGCTGGTTGTGGCTGCATGTAGCGTATTTTCCCAACGCGCCGTGATGGGCGGCCTTGTTGCCGCTCTGGTTGCAACCTATACGCTTACGTGGTTTTTGCTTGCGATGGGCTTTGCCTTTGAACTTCCCGTTTCGGCACCGCGACGCACAAAAGCCCAGATGGCGACTCCGCTTGCCGGTGGAGCCGCAGCTGCCCGTACTTTTGGCGGACCTGTCGAAGTATCGTCCGATTCTATTTCTACGACCAAGGAGGCCTAGGTCATGGCATCTCAAGTTGAGCTCACCCCATGCGGGGCCATGTTTGACATCTTTAAGCGCGCGGCGCATCTGAGCCATATCGAGCTGTGCGGCTTGGTGCTTTCGTCCCGTCCGCTCGCCGACGGCCGCAGCCCGCAGAGCCGAGCCGCCGATCGCTCTTGGGTTTCCCGCTTTATCGTTCGCGCGCCGGTCGGCACGCTTCAGCAGCGCTACTTTGCCGAATACGGTACCTCGGCTGCGCGTATTATGTCGCAACTGGCCCTGCGCCAGCGAAATCCCATGGACTCCACGGCAGTGATCAATATGGTGTGCGGTCCTGCAGGTGAACCGATGGTACGCGCGCTCGAAGAGTGCCACCAGGACACGAATCTCTATCGCAACGCGCTCGATCGCCTGTCCCAGGCGGCAGAACTCATGCCTGCCGAGCGCGCCGAGGCCGTGCTGGTGCTGTTTGTCGCCGTCGGCTGTTCGGCGGATGTGCGGTCCTCGGTGAACTATGCCATCGACTACGCGCACGCGACCTGTGGCGGAGGCACCTCCACGCCGCGCTCGCTTGGCATGTCGATGACCGCGGGCGAACGCGAACCCGCCCCGGCGCACCCCTTGGGCTTGCTGCGCGTGCAAAACAGTTTTGTCGTGAGCGCCCCGCGCTGGATTCAGCCGAGTGAGCAGGGTGTTGAGATTGGCGCGCTGGCCACTGGTGAGGGCGATATTACCGACGTCGGCGACGATGTCTCGGCCCGCCATGCCCATATCTGGTGCGATGCTCAAAATATCTGGCACGTCGAGGACTTGTCGTCCACCAACGGAACCGTGGTGGTAAACGGGGCCACGCGCGTTTGCATTCAGGTCGAGCCCGGCCGTTCCGCCCAGCTCAATCCCGGCGACGAGCTCAAGCTCGGCGAATCCACTACCTACGCCATTCTCTTCGGTGCCCTCTAGCCGGCAGTTAGGGGCGTTCCTTTTCTGCCGGCACTTGGGGGCACTTCTCTGCGCGCCAGAGCCGGTCGCCTGGGGATGGAGAGGCCATTTTGGCCCTTGGCGGTCAGTCGGGGCGAAACTAGAAGATCTTTCCGATTCGCGGCTGTTCATGCTTGTAGAGCATCTAAAACAATAGGATGTTATTCTGGAATATGCCGGGTGCGTGAACTTGCCTGTCTTAGCCTTAAAAAGGTATAGGGGAGTTTGGCTCAGGGGTTCCGTCTTGTTCTTCAGCGCAGTATTGTGGGACAGATTTGCTGAGATTGGCGCCTTACACCGCAGAGCGCACGGAAGGCTCTCGATTTGTGTTCTGGCCCCAGAATACAGGGCCTGATACTTACCAACTGTGGCATGGATGTAACATCTGTAGAAATCAACCCTTTTGTTGTCGACCTTTGTAAGAAGAACACTGCCATCAACTCTTTGGATGACGAAACTAGGGTGCTTGAGGGGAGCCTTTACTCCCCTCTGTGAGATGACTCATGTTTTTCGCTTGTCGTTGTGAATCCTCCGTTACTGCCGATTCCGGATGAGATTCCTTATCCCTTCGTTGGGGATGGGGGACAATCGGGTCTGGATATAACACTTCATATTCTTAAGGGTGGCGATACGCATTTAGAGGAAAACACTAAATACTGCTAATAGGGGTGACGACGATGGCGTAGGGGCGACCCACGATGCTCGCATCAATACGTCGGCTACTTGGGGAATCAGGTGTAGATGCATGTATGATGATACTGTGCAGCTATTCAATTAGTCCGCGTTCCGAATGGGTGCGGGGTATGGCGGCGACGTCGTATGCTTTTGCCCTGGCGCGATACTCAGGTATTTCTGAGGCGGTTGACGAAGTTTATACGCGCTATGCCGCGCAAGGCGTCCGGAAGTTTGCACATCTACATTACGGGCTTAGGTTTCTTCAAGCGAGCAGGCTGGTTGCGTTATTATGAGCGATTTTTCTAGCCTAGGCGACAAAAGGCAAAGGATTTGGTGGGTGTAAAACGAGGTCGTTTGCGGGCGGACGCTCCAATCTATTGTGGCAATCGGGCGGTTGAAAAAGATATTTCAATCGCCCGATTGCCAGATTCGTCGGAGGAGATGTCCGATTCCGACTCTCTTGTAGGAAGAGCTTGAGACCGTATTGGCCCAAGGCAATCTTAAAGCAGTCTCATTGGCAAATCTTCGCTCCTGTTGTGTTGAGGTGTAAGGTATCAGTGATTGATGTTTTGTGGCGGGTAGATTGGGGCCTTCCTTGATTCGATGCGTTCTCTCGAGGTTCATCAGAGCAAAAGGGGCTTTCGTCTTCATTGCTATCACGGTGATTGGAACCGCTCTCTCCTATGCCATGCCATACGTGAACGGAAAATTTTTAGATTTTCTTCTCGGTAACCGCAGCGAAAGAGACGCCGCACTCTTCGCACTCCTGGTTGCGTCAATAGGAGTTTTCTCCACCCTCTTTACTTATTTTGCAGGAACACTTTCCATTCGCATAAGCACGAGACTTTCCTTTGATCTTCTCAGGGAGGCCGTCTTGCGTTTTGAAAGAGACGATTACTTGGTGAGTCGGACCATCGATCCAGCCTATACAACGCAACGGATTATTTCCGACTCCAGCGTGGTCTCATCCTTCGTTTTGGCGAATTTCATCAGTGCGCCGCTGTCCATTGTAGCTATTCCCATCGTATTGCTTATCATATGGTCAATTGATTCAACTCTCGCGGTGTTTTCCATCATTCTCCTCATCGTGTATTTCTGTGTAATTACTGGGTTGAGGAAACTTTTGTATAGGGTCACGTATGAGAAGAAAGAGGCGGACAGCGCCTTTTACGCCGCAATTGCATCGCAGCTTAATCAGATTCTCAACATTCAACTGGCATCTTCGTACGGCAAGAGCGAACAAGCGCTCGACGCTGGGTTTAAGAGCTATTTTCCCAAAGTTTTGCGCTCCGGAAAGCTATCATATTCTCTGACATCGCTCGATGGTCTTTTCGCAGCGTTGTTTCAAGCGGTGATACTTGTTGTTTCCGGAGTACGAATCATTAACGGAACTATGTCAATAGGCGAGTACACTATCATCGGTACATACTTCGCGGTTCTCTTTAAGACTTTGAAAAGTATGATGTCATTGTTCAAATCCTATCAAGATGCCAAAGCATCATGGGATAGGACGGCTATCGCGACGAGAGAAAAGGAGAGATCGGGGTGGAATCGGACCGATTTAGCTAAACTCGATGAAATAAATGACATTTCGGTATCTGATTTGGAATTCTCGGTTGCCCTTCCAGACGGATCTGTCCGAGAGGTCCTCGGCGGGTTTTCTTTCAAGTTTTCCGGTCCTGGTACATATTGCATAGTTGGGGAAAACGGAAGAGGCAAGACGTCACTTCTTTACTTGATGCTCGGGCTATACTCATCGAAAGGCAAAGTAAAATACAACGGCGTGCCAATCGAAGAATGCGACTTGGATTACATACGTGCGAGAGAGATATCGTGCTGCCCACAGTCGTGCTTCGCGCCGGACGAAACGGTGAAAGAGCTGTTAGAGTATTTCGACACGCCCTTTTCTTCCTATCACCGGGGTGTAGATGGCCTACTTTCGCTGGAAAACAGCGTGAAGGAGTTGCTCGGGAAACGTTGCTCCGCGCTTTCGGGCGGTGAGCTGCGCCGAGTGTACTTATGGTCGGCGATTTCACGCAAGTCGTCAGTTTTGGTACTCGACGAGCCCACGACTGGGTTAGACGCTGTAAGCCGCGCCGAGCTTGCGGCCTATGTTAAGCGCAACAAGCAAAGCCAGCTGATCATCGTTGTCTCTCACGATGACGAGATGGTCGGCGCGGTAGAAGGGGTAGTGGATTTAGGCAGCATGTACCAGGGTAAATGATGACAAGTGTAGTGCTACCCAACTGGCAGAGATAACAAAAAGGCGATGCAGATGCACGTAGCATTCAGGCGGTTCGGACTCGGTGCCTTCACGCCATCGCAACGCTTTCAGATATAGTTCTCGTTCTCTTACTAAAGGAAACTTTAGTCTACGTCATCTTGTCGAGACAGAGGTGAAGCGAAGTGTTGTCGCGACGTATCTTATTCCAGGTGGCTCAGTATCAGCGTGAGAATCGCACCAAAGTGTACTTACGATTCTCGTGTCCCACGGACAACATGAGCTGAGCATTGAGGTTCCACCCTTTGCTGCAACTACACGGGGTTGGACGGCAATGAATATGCCGGGCCGCATACCACGCGCAGCGGGGGTCCATGTCCCAGTATGTTGCCTACAGCAGCCTCGATGTCCACGCACACATCATCTCTGCCTTCGCGTTCAATCCATTTGCCGGAGAGTGCGAGGGTTGCCAGGCCGTAGAATTCGAGCCGAACAAATGAAATGCGGTATCAGCGCATAGGATTAAACTGACGATTGCTTTGCACTGAGAATACGCTTGGAAAGCCGCTATGGGTGGCGGCCCGGGTTAAATAGAGAAGCCCGTCCGATCACTTTCATGTGGCGAACGGTCGGGCTTCTTATTCCACTTGCCAATGCTCGGCTCATATTGGAAGAAAGCTACGCTAATGTTTGCGTGACACTCCTATTTTCTCCGAAGAAAGAGTCGGATAATGAAGAATAGAATTAAAAAAGGTGCCAGATATAACGCAAGTATAAAGGCTAATCCAACGAGACCTTGCAATAATGGCATAACTCCTCCCAGACACGAGATTTTGGTATTTGTTCCCATCTTATTCTGAATTGGACCAAATAGTTCCTAGCCACAAAACTACTCGTCAACTGGATCGCACCAATCTGCTGGCAAAACACAGCTTGATTCTTTATCGACATAGCACCAATCCGCAACAGGGCACTCGGCGATGTCGTAAAAATTGCATATATCAACTCCAAGACAACAAGGCTCAACGGGAGGATGTTCATTTGAACCAACAGGATGGATATGCTTCATAACAGCTCCTCACCTTAATCCAATTAGAGACTACGTTTGATCAATGCCACAGTGATCTACAACGCAGATGCTGCCGCCATCCATGTCATAGTCGCAGTAATCGTATGCACCACAGCCATCTGCTTTATCATAAACAGTACAGATGTCAGTAATGCCCAAGAGGCAGTCAAAAGACATCGGCTTCACGCCTGCCTCGTCGCCACTTCCTGGATTAATCGGATGAATATGCTTCACGACTACCTCCCTTTGAGTGCAGAAAAACCTCAATATTGTGTATAACAAACCAAGATGTCTAGTTCACCATATTTCTAGAATGGTTTCGGCGAATGTAGCAATAAGCTTCGCAGACGGTAATCAGAAGAACGAACACCTCCACAATGGTGACAGCAATGCGCTGAACCGCTTATTCCGATACAGTAGCTTCTCGTTGATTTTTCTCCTGCGAAGATGAGTGGCGGGAAATAAGGTCAAAAGCCATCTCGTAGCACATTTTTCTATATTCACATGATGCAGGGTGTAGACTCTTGGGCAAGTAGCCGTGCTCGTCTGCAGCCTCCCAGCTACAGCCCCCACCACAGAAAGACCGAGCCCAACAGTCCGTACAGTCAATTCTTTTTTCGACACCCTGACTCCAGTTTTCAATATACCTAGTTTCGTCAATTCCGGTGACGATGTTGCCCATTTTGAATCGCATCATCCCGACAAACCTGTGACAGGGGTATACGTCCCCTTCGGGAGTCACGGAAATAAAACGCCTGCCAGCCCCGCATCCGACAAAGGCGATCCTGTTGCTCATAATCAAATCAACTGCAGTTTTCAATGTTCTAAACAAGGGCTTTTCCCCTTGATCAATCTGTTTGAGATATTGATCCGCCAAATCTATTAGGCCCGCCCTGATTTTGTTTAATGAGTGTTCGTCGAGTTTGATATTCTCATCGAATGAGCTCACGGGCGAGAAGTAAATCCTTCTGAAGCCCATCTCTTTAAACTGAAGATAGTCTTCAACAAGGTTACAGTTATTATTTGTTAAGGTCGCTCTTGCGCCGAAGGGGAACGACTCGGAAAAACGACGAACGTTTTTGTCGATATCGGAGAAAGAGCCGCCTCCCGTCTTGTACGGGCGCGATGCATCGTGCTTGCATCCTGTACCATCGAGACTAATCAGAACAGAAAACCCGTGCTCCTTGAAAGAATTCACAGCAGTGTCATTCAAAAGCGTTCCGTTGGTCGTAATAGAATAGGTAAAGTTTCTATTGGGGTATATTCTTTTTGAATAGTCGACCGTTTTCCATATCAGCGGCTCGTTAATCATGGGTTCCCCACCAAAAAAGACGATCGCAAGCGTTTCGTTTTCCGATGAACTTGCGACGAGGTAGTCGACCGCCTTGAAGGCTATCTCGTCTGTCATCAGCAGAGGAGACGTTCCATAATCTCCTTTACCGGCAAAACAGTAACTACAACCAAGGTTGCATGCATGTGAAACGTGGAGTTCGATGGATCTAAGTTTTCGAGGCGTGTCTTTTGTTAAGAAAGTCCGCTCAGACAATCGTTGATACTCATCAATGTCGTCTTCAAGTTCTGCTATGGTCGTTTGGTCGTAGCCTTTCGCAGCAAGTGACTTTGTTAGCAACTTCGAGTTGACCGTTCTTCCCGATGCTTCAAATATGCGAAGCGCATCTTCTGATGCTTGGTCAACCTGAAAGCAATTGCGAGTGACCTCATCGAAGCAGTAACGACGATCACTTACTGAGAAAAAATGCATACGTTCCTCAATTTCATGCTGGACTGGCACTAACCTTGTTTATTGTCGCGCAGCTATAAAAAACCACCAGCGGGGATTCGGTGTGCGGCCCAATCGGACTCCCAAAAGGTTCTATTTGAGACTGGCAAGCTTTGTGTTGTTGGCACTTCGACAGCGCTCTTTATTCCAACATGGAGCCTCGCAGTTTGAGTCGACTTGCCTCTGGAAGGTCCGATCTTAACTTGATTTAGGATGAAAACAGATTACAGGCGCGCTCCTCTAGAAAGAAAGGAAACCAATCGCCGCCTTTCACCAGGAAAGTTTTCATAGCCCACCTCGAGCAAAATGAAAGATGCGAGAGCGATTGGGGAACAACGCGAATCTCCCCTTTTGGGTGGGAGCGAGCCTTCAGCCACCGGCGAACGACTCGCCCTGGTCAGAATCTGGAAGTGGTGCCGGGCCGCTTGGGCCTCCCCGGTGACTTCGTGGGGCTTACCTGCCTGACGTCGAGGAGTACATCCGCAAGATTCGTTCCCTATGCCGTTTGCTCTCACGCCCGCCTTAGTTCCAAGTCGGGCGAGCCGCCGCGCTCATGCGACCCGTGGCGGCGACACGTCGACGCCGCGCTCGCTGAGCACATCTTCGGTCGCGGGCGAGC
>CALHJX010000182.1:0-4812 GCA_938033385.1 uncultured Collinsella sp.
GCGCAGCAAAATGCCTTCGGAGCGGGCGATGCCGAGCTTTTGGATATAGCCCTTAAAGTCGCTCGCGCTCTCCAACATGTCGCGCAGGACGCTCTTGGGCGAGAGCTGGTAGTCGTTGGCCCAAGGTACTTCCTGGCAGTACTTGTCGAAGGCGGCATCGAGCAAATCCTCGAGCGGCTTTTCGTAGGTGACATCCTGGATGCGCTCCAAGCGTTCCTCATATTCGACGCCGTCGGCTTTCATCTCGGCCATAGCGCGGTCGCGCGCGGCGCGCTCCTGCGCGCGCAGCACCTGCTTGGGATCCTCGAGCGTAGCCTCGACCATTGAGATCAGATCCATGGTATAGGTCTCACTCTCGGGGTCGAGCAGCTCCAGCGCGGCAAGCAAAAACGGCGAGAGCGGCTGGTCGAGCGCAAAATCCTCGGGCAGGTCGACCGTTAGCGCATAGTCGATGTCCGGCGCGGCGTCAGCTGGAGCGTCGGGTGCGGGCGGCACCTCGGTGCGCACGACGACGCCGGAGTCGATGAGCGTGGCGAAGATCTCGTCGGCACGAACCTCGAGCTTTGCCTTTTCCTCAGGGGTCTGCAGGCTTGTTTCGATGAGGTCGTGCACGCGGGCGCGGGCGTCGCCGCCCTGCTCGACCACGCTAATCACCATGGAGTGTGTGATGCGCAGGCGCGGCTTGAGCGTTTCGGGCTGCGTCTCGATCAGGCGCTCAAAGGTCTGCTTGTTCCAGGTGACAAAGCCCTCGGGGGCCTTCTTCTTTTTAATCTTGCGGAGCTTCTTGGGGTCGTCGCCCGCCTTGGCCATGAGCTTGGCGTTCTCGATCTCGTGCTCGGGTGCCTCGGCAATCACCATGCCCTCGGTATCGAAGCCCGAACGGCCGGCGCGGCCGGCTATCTGATGGAACTCGCGGGCGCGCAGGCGACGCATCTTGTAGCCGTCGAACTTGGTGAGCGCAGTGAGAACCACGGTGTGGATGGGCACGTTGATACCGACGCCGAGTGTGTCGGTGCCGCAAATGACGGGCAGTAGGCCCTGCTGCGCCAGGCGTTCGACCAGTAGGCGATAGCGCGGCAGCATACCGGCGTGGTGCACGCCGACGCCGCAGCCAAGCAAACGCTTGAGGATCTTGCCGAAGGCCGTCGAGAAGCTCGTGCCCTTGGCCGCCTCCTTGATGGCCTCGCGCTGCTCCTTGCTGGCAATGCCAAAGTTGGCGAGCGACTGTGCCGTCGCAAGGGCGGCATCCTGGCTAAAGTGCACGATATAGAGCGGGGCCTCTCCGCCGCGCATCGCGAGCTCGACGGTGCCCTCGAGGGAGGTCGTCACGTAGTCGTAGCTCAGCGGCACGGGGCGTGGGGCATCGACGACCAGGTCGCAGGTAGCGCCGGTGTGTTCCTCGAGTGAGGCGGCGATGGCAGTGACATCGCCGAGCGTGGCGCTCATGAGCATGAATTGCGTGTGAGGCAGGGTGAGCAGTGGCACCTGCCAGGCCCAGCCGCGGTCGGGGTCGGCAAAATAGTGGAACTCGTCCATGGCGACGCAGCCCACGTCGGCGCCCTCGCCCTCGCGCAGTGCATCGTTGGCAAGGATTTCTGCCGTGCAGCAGATGACGGGCGCCTTGGTGTTGATATGCGTGTCGCCGGTGATCATGCCGACGTTATCGCGGCCGAGCACCTGCACAAGGTCGAAAAACTTTTCGCTGACCAGAGCCTTGATGGGGGCCGTGTAATAACAGCGCTTGCCCTGTGCCATGCCCATAAAGAGCATGCCTAGCGCGACAAGCGACTTGCCCGATCCGGTCGGTGTTCCCAAAATGACATGGTCACCGGCGGCTAGATCCATGAGGGCCTCTTCCTGGTGGTCCCACAGCTCAATACCGCGGTCGCTTGTCCATTCAAAGAAGCGTTCGAAGGCCTGATCGGGCGTGAGCCATGGTTCGGGCTCGCTACCATCCTCGGGCTCCCACCAGGTGGGGGAGAGCGCGCCGAGCGAGCCGAATTCGGCTTCGGTTCCCGTGCCGCCCGAGAACGAGCTGGCGGCGCCGGCGCCAGAAACGGTGCTGGCGGAAGTATCTGTCGTGGTCTGTGCCATGTGGTTGCTTTCTCTCGCCGTTTGTCCGCCAACTATTATGGCGTAGCAGCGGCGCGGGGTGCCAGCGCGCGAGAAAATGCAGGAAATGGGCGTTCTGCCCGGCCGTTTGGTGCGGTTGCCAGCTAAGTGAGTAGACTTTTTGCGATGTCGCGAGCACATGGCTTTTGCACAAGGGCTCTACCTGCGGTTTTATTTTTCGCTACGCGGGTTGTGCTTGGCTATTGCAAAAAAGTCTACTCACTTAGGCTTGAGGGTCGTTCGCCGGCGCCTATTCGCGCTTGTTTGCCGACGTCGCGACCATCAGAAGCCCCTAGGACTCTTGCGGCAGACGCTTCTTGCCCTTGCGGGCGCGGTTTTTAAAGTTCTCGACGGCCTCTTCCATGCCGAGGGGCACATAGGTAAGCTCATCGAGGTTATCGGGCAGGTAGCAGGCAAGGCTTTGCTCCTGCGCTCGGCCTGCTGCGAGTTGCTCTTCGGTAGGCTTCTCGCCGGGTGTGGCACAAATGCCGTAGGCGACAGCACCCATCTCGCGCGTGCGGCACTCGTACTCGGTCTCGGGATGCTCGGGATGGTCGCGGCGGACGTCGTCACTAACCCAAAGCGTGCCGTAGCCGGCCGCGGCAAACTGCCCCAGGGCGTAGTCGCGCAATGGCTTGCTGTCGGTTCGCAGCGTGACGGTGGCGCCGGCTGAAAAGAGCGGGCGATAGAGCATCAGATGGTCGACATGGACGAGTCGTTTTTTGGCGTACTTGGCCTTGGGCTGCGGCGTGGGAAAGTTAACGGTGATGGCATCGAGCTCGCCTGCGGCAAACAGCTGCGGCAGCGATGTGGCGCCTCGGGGCAGGACGAGTGCGTTGGTCAGTTCCTGCTCGCAGATTTTCTGTGCGGCATAGGCGATGCAGATGGGCTCTTGGTCCATGCCGATAAAGAGCGTGTTTGGCTCGTGGGCCGCGCGCTCTACAAGGTACGTTCCCTTGCCGCAGCCAAGATCCAGGTGAAGGTGTTCGAATGGCTTGCTGCCAACTGGCGCACAGACTTCACGCCAATCTCCGGCATAGGCCTCGGGGTTCGTCTCAATCGCATCGGCGTAGCGCTCCAGGCGCTCCTCGAGCACAAAGTTCTTAGGCGTGCGAACGTGGACGGCTCCCATGAGGCTCCTTGGTCATAAGTTTGGAACGCATAGCTGCACGTTCCGTCAATGGATTGAAAAAGGGCGGGCATAGCTTGCCCGAAAGATGCGGTGCAGCCCGGCGGCGAGTCGCCGATACCTACAGGCGCTTGAGAATCACATAGCGGTTGAGCTCGCCGCTGCGACCGTCGGCATGGAAACGCTCAAGCTCGCGCACGGGGACCTCGCCACTCTTGTAGAACGTACGGACGCCGCGCACCAGGTCGGTGATCTGCTGATCGTCAAAGTGATGACAATAGCGGTAGGCGTGGCGGTCGTTTTGCCAGCCGATGAGGTGGTCGCCGGCTTCAAACTGCGCGGAATCGTAACCCTCAAACGGCGGGGTGAGCTCGGCGCGGGCCTCGGCGCGAACAGCCTTGCGCGCCATGCGCTCGTCGTTCATAAACTCCCAAAAGCTGATGGCGATGATGCCGCCCGGGCGCGTCTGGCGCACCAGAGCGTCGAGCACGCGTACACGGTACTCGCACGACGGCACATGGTGCATAAAGCCAAAGCAGACCGAGATGTCGGCGAGCGGGGCGTCGAAAAGCACGTCGGGCGTCTCGGCGGGGTTGAGCTTCATAAGGGCGTCGAGCACGTCGAGTTCCTGGAAGTGCAGGTTGGGAATGCGCAGCGCGTGGCCATGTGCATCGATGGCCAGGTCTTGGCACGAGTCGACACCATAGAACTCAAACGGGAAGCTGGCATCTGCTGAGGGGTTTGCGCCATCGACGCCCTTGGCGGCAAGTGCGCCGCCGGCGGCAAAGTTCTCGAATCGCATATTGCCACAGGCAAGATCGAAGACGCGGACGGGATGCTCGATCGTGGCGACGTCGAGCTGTTCGAGCGCGATATCCATGGTGCGTACCCAGCCGGGCCACGGGGCCTGGCGCGTATCGGAAAAGGAAGCGGAGTGCTCGCGATAGAACGTGTTGTTGAGCTGGATGAGCGATGAGGCGAAATCGCGGTTCACGGCGCGGAACTCCCTCCGTTAGCGGTGCGAAATAAACAGTACGACCATACTACCGTTAACGCCGCAACGGGGACAACCGAGCTGCGGCTCATTGCTTTGTTTGGACACATTTCCGCAGCTCATATGTGCCCGCAACCGCCAGTTGTCAAAAATCTCACTAGAATAGGTGGCATGCTTTTGGCGGTGGCGGATAGATTTTTAACTGTGCAAGGCGCCTTAAGAACAAAAAACGGTCCGGCGGTACGGCTGGCATCACATAGGAGGAACCATGAATGTAGAAACTGCGCAGCGGCTCGCCGACCTTCGTCGCAGCAAAGGTTTTAGCCAAGAAGGGCTGGCGCGAAAGCTGGGGCTGTCGCGCCAGGCGGTCAGTAAATGGGAGCGCGCGGAGAGCTCGCCCGATACCGAGAACCTGATCTCGCTCGCCAAGCTCTATGGCGTGAGCCTGGACGAGCTGCTCAATCCGAGCGATGAGATCGAGGACGATATCGAGTTTGAGAACGAGGACCGCGCTCGTCAGCGCGAGGCCGAGGCGGCAGAGCGTGCTCGCACCCATGAGGCGGCAGCGCGCGCCACC
>CALHJX010000183.1:0-6347 GCA_938033385.1 uncultured Collinsella sp.
CGAGCAGGGGCTGACCGAAGCGTTCGGCGCGCTGAGCGTGGCGAGCGCGGTCATGTCGCCGGAAATGCTCGAGCAGGCGCTGCTCTATCCGCGGCAGAGCGTTGCGCTCGATGATGATGTTGAGCGCGTCCTCGTAGCGGCCCTCGTCAACAGCCGCCAGGTAGGCGGGAATGTCCTGCTGGATGGGGCAGCTCGTGCGGCACGGCGTGGTAAAGCAATCGGAAAGAGGGCTCTTGCCGGCGACCTTGCGGTCGGGCAGCGGACGCAGCGGCTTCTTGTAGAGCGGGTTGGTGAGCGAGCCGGTCTGAATCGCGGTCACGGCCTCGAGCGAGACGCCCGCGAACGGCTTGCCGTCCAGATCGGTGAACTCGCCAGCCATCTGGCTAAAGCGCTCGTAGCCACCGGGCTTGAGCACGTCGGTCGCCAGAGTAACGGGCCAAATGCCGGCATCGTACAGGGCGCGGATGTTGTAGACCGTGGCGCCGCCGGAGTAGCTGATGCGCAGTTTGCCATCGAACTGCTCGGTAATGCGGCGGGCAGCCTCGATGGTCAGCGAGAACAGCGAACGGCCGGACATGTACATCTCGGTGGAGGGCAGCTCGTTTCTCGTCACGTCGACGGGGAACGTGTTGGTCAGCTTGACGCCAAACTCCAGGCCGCGCTCGGCGCACAGGGCAATCAGGCGCTCGAACATCGGCACGGCGTCGGCCCACTGCAGGTCCTCGCGGAAGTGCGTATCGTCGAAGACGATGTAGTCAAAGCCCAGCTCGTTCAGACGCTGGCGGGCAAACTCATAGCCCAGCAGCGTGGGGTTGCACTTGATGTAGGTGTTGAGGCCCTTCTCGGTGATCAGATAGGTCGCGATGCGCTCGATCTCGGCCGGCGGGCAGCCGTGCAGGGTAGACTCGGTGATGGAGTTGGAGACGCGCGCCGGGATGGACTCGACAAACGCGGCGTCAACATGCTCAAACTTGTCCAGGTTAGCGAGCGCCCACGTGCGGCACTCATTCCAAACCTCGGAGCCGCTAGCGTCCTTCATGCCCTCAATGTACGCATCGACCTTGGGACTCTTGATGCCCTCGAGGTCATAGCCCACGGACATGTTAAAGACAAATCCGTCCGGGCTGCCCAGGCCGTACTCGCGAGCGATGAGGTGGCAGGCAAACCATGCCTTCACGTACTCGGCAAAAGCCTGCGGAACCTCGAGCTCGGTCGACCACTCGCAGTTGTAGCACTCGTCCTGCGCCACGATGCAGGGCTTGTTCACACACTTGGAGAGCTCCTCGCCGTCCATAACCTGAACGGTCTTAAGCTCAAAGAAGCGGGAACCGGCCACATAAGAGGCCACGATGTTCTGGGCAAGCTGCGTGTTGGGACCGGCGGCCGGGCCAAACGGAGTCTCGATGCGCTCGTCAAAAATGGGAAGCGCGCCCTCCTGGTTGGTCGTGACCATCTTGCGCACGCCAAAGACGGCGCCCTGAGTCTTGTGCTCCTCGATGATCCAGTTCATCAGCTGCGAAAACGGGATCGGCCTCATGATGTCGCTCATAGTGAGCTCCTCTCTGTAACGCCCGGCGAGACCGCGCGGCGGGCGCAAATACGGTGTAGCGCTAGCACAGCGCCGGCGACCCCGCGGAGGTCGCCTATACGCGCGTCGAATGCGGCGAAACACCCGACGCGCGTGAATCTACTTGTGAATTAGTAGGTGCGATCGTTGAGCGTGCTCCAGAGCTTCTTGGACTCAGCCATGGTCCACGCGTTGATCTTGTCCTCATCAATCCCAACGAACTCGCGATCCTTGTACAGGACGCGGCCGTTGATGATGGTGGTGCGGCAGTTTTTGCCCATCATGCCAAAGAGCATGTGGCCGTCGATGTTCTCCTCGCTCAGCGGCGTAAAGGGCTTGTAGTCCATAACGATAACGTCGGCGGCAGCGCCGGCCTCGAGCACACCAAGCTTGCGATCGAAGTACTTGCTCGCCATCTTGGCGTTGTTCTCGAACAGCATCGTCATGGCCTCGCACCAGCCCACGTTGGGCATGGCAGCGTTGTGGCGCTGAATGATCAGGAAGACCTTAAGGCTCTCGAGCATATCGTGGGTGTAGGCGTCGGTACCCATGCACACGGGGATGCCGCGGCGGAAGAACTCGAGCACGGGGGCGCAGCCCACGGCGTTGCCCATATTGGATTCGGGGTTGTTGACCAGCCAAGTGCCGGACTCCTTGACGATATCCATCTCGGCAGGGGTCACGTGGATGCAGTGGCCCAGCATGGTGTCGGGACCAAGCAGGTTGTGCTGCAGCAGGCGCTCGACGGGGCTGATGCCACCGCGGTTGAGGCGGGAGTCCCACACGTCATTCATGCCCTCGCACACATGGATGTGGAAGCCGGTCAGGCCGTTGTTGGCCTCGGCCATCTTATCCATGGTCTCGTCCGAAAGCGTAAAGGTGGCATGTCCACCAAACATGGCGGCGATCATGTGGTTGTCGTTATCGCGACGCTCCCTGGCGGCCCACCGGGCAAATTCGGCGTTCTCGGCAATGGCCTGGTCGCATTTTTCCTGGCCGCGGCGATCGGAGACCTCGTAGCACAGGCACGAACGCATGCCCAGCTCCTGAGCTGCATCCTTAATGGTAAAGAGGCTTCCCGGGATCTCGCAGAAGCTCGCATGGTGATCGAAGATCGTGGTGACGCCATCGCGGATGGAATCCAGAATCGTGGCATAGGCGCTTGCCTTGGTGCCGTCGAGCGTCAGGTTGTCGTCGATCTTCCACCACTGCTGCTCAAGATTCTCCAGGAAGTTGGTGGGGTTGCAGCCCTTAATGGCAGGGCCGCGGGCCAGACCCGAGTAGATGTGGGTGTGGCAGTTGATAAGTCCGGGCATGATGAGGTTGCCCTGGGCGTCGACGTACTCGGCATCCGGGTACTTGGCCTTGAGCTCGCACTCGGGGCCCACTTCGACGATCGTATCTCCGTCAATGGCGACCGCACCGTTTGGAATGAACGGGGTCTGAGCGTTGCGGGTAAAGACGGAACCGTTAGCGACCAGAAGCATAAATGCTCCCTTCAACATCAGGGGCGGGGTTTGACACCTCTGACATAGCGGAGTGCGAAGCGCCGGCCTACACCGGAAACGGGCCCTCTCCCGTCAACGCTTCACCAAAGGGACAAACCCTTTGAAGTGCGGCTTGGCGCCGCATGACGTCGGCGGACGAGGCGATGCGTCCGCCGACGAATAGCACCGAATTGGTTACTTCTTGCTCTCGGGCAAGACCAGATCCACGGCAGCGTCCTTGGCGGCATCGATGTGCTGAGCCACGACCGGCGTCTGCGGAAGGATCAGGTTAAGGACAATGGCCATGATGGCGGTGGGGGTTACGGCATTGGAGCCGATGACGGTGGACACCCAGGCGGGCATACCCTCGCCGGCAAGGCAACCGCTGGCCATCCAGATACCCAGGCCAAAGACGACGGAGGTGCCGACGATAGTGGTAGTGCGCTGCGTGAGGCCCTCGCGGGTGAACATGCGCACGCCGTTCATGGTGATGGTGCCAAAGACGCCGACGGTCGCGCCGCCGATGACGGGCTGCGGGATAGCGGAAAGGACGGCAGAGAGCTGCGGGAACAGACCGGCGATGGCAAAGACGGCCGCGATGATCACAAAGACCCACTTGTTGACGACCTTGTTGGAGCAGATGATGCCCACGTTCTGGCCAAGGGCGCTGGTGGGAAGACCGCCCAGCAGGCCGCCGACCATAGAGGTGAGGCCCTGGGACACGATAGCGCCGGAGAGTTCGCGCTCGGTGGGCATACGGTCGATGGAGCCCAGGCAGGCGGCGGAGACGTCACCGATAACCTGGATGGCAACCATGGGGAACACGACGGCGAGGGTAATGCAGACCTCGGGATCAAACTCGAGCGCGTAGGGCATGAGCTTGGGAAGGGCGAAGACCTGAGCGGTGGCGACGCTGGAGAAGTCGATCATACCAAAGGGGATGGAGACGATCATGCCGACGATCATGCCAAAGAACACAGATCCCAGCTTGAGCGTGCCCTTGCCAAAGTTGGCGAGCGCAAAGACCACGGCAAAGGTGATAAGAGCGACGCACCAGGCCTGCGGAGTGCCCCACAGCGGCGTACCCATACCGCCGGCCATATACTTGACGGCCGTGGGATACAGTGAAACGCCGATGGAGAAGATGACCGTACCGGTCACGACGGGCGGGAACAGCCACTTAATCTTGCTGTAGGCCAGACCAAAGAGGACCGCGACGGCGCCGCCGACGATCTCGCCACCCAGCAGCGCACCAAAGCTAAAGCCCGAGGCACCCATGGCCTGCAGGGCCGGCAGGAACGCGAACGAAACGCCCATGACGATGGGCAGGCCGCCGCCGATGCGACGGAAGGGAGCGAAGGCCTGAAGGGCCGTATCGATCGCCGAAAGAATGAGCGCGACCTGGATGATGTCGGTGCTCTGCTGGCTATTAAAGCCGTAGACGCCGGCCATGATGACCGCCGGGGTAATGATGCCGGCAAACGATGCCAGTACGTGCTGAAGGGCACACGGGATCATTTCCTTAACGGGAGGCATGCCTTCGCGAGTGAACAGGGCTTCAGTGCCGTTCGTAACCGTCTCCTGGGTCATTTGACCACCAATCCTCGAAGTAGTTGTTTTCGCATCTAACGCTCTATTGTGACGCAGCGCGGGGTTGAGGTTGTGCCTTCATTGCATATCGTATTAAAGATGATTCTCATTCTCAATAATAATTTTTTGTTATCAGACTATTCTTCAGCTGAAATAACGCATTTCCGCAGGTCAGGAAAGTGTCTGGTCAAAATAACATCTAACATTTCTTTTGGTCAACCGTTTACCGCTAAATTCCTACCGTTCGTCTGCATTACGCAATGTACCTGCGGATATACGAGATGATGGGCGGCGTGTTACCATGAGAAAAAATTGTTATGAACATTTCCGATTTCACCCAAAGGAGTTGCCCGTGAACGAGACCGTACGTCGCTTTTTGCCGATGGTCGATTTTCTGGAGCAGATACTCGGCAAAAACAGCGAGATCGTGCTGCACGATTTCTCGGATCCCGACCACGCCATCGTCGATATTCGCAACGGCATCGTGAGCGGTCGCAAGGTCGGCGGCCCCGCCACCGATCTGGCACTCAAGATCATGCACGACCCCAAGTATCGCGATCTGCCGTTTATTACGGGCTACGAGGGGCGCGGTGCCGGCGGCAAGACGTTGGAGTCAGCGACATACTTTATCCGCGAGAATGACGAGATCGTCGGCATGCTCTGCGTCAACACCGACCTCTCGACCGTGCGCTCCATCAACGCCATGGCGCAGCAGCTCATGGCGTGCTTCGACGCTGTGCCAAGGCAGGCGGAGCCCGCGTCTATCGAGGTCGAAAGTCTTTCGGAGTCTACGCAGGAGCTCATCGACCGCAGTATTTCCGAGTTGCTGAGCGCGCGCGGGCTGGATGTAGCGTCGCTTGGTCAGAGCGACCGCGTGGACGTCATTCGCCACCTCAACGGCAACGGGGTGTTCATGCTCAAGGGTGCCGTGGCCTGCGCCGCCACCGCGCTGGGCATCTCGGAGCCCAGCGTCTACCGCTACCTGCAAAAAGTTCGTAAGGAGGGCTAACGGGCAAAATGGAGCGCGGCTCCACAAGCGATCCGTCACTTGATAAAAGACCCTGCAGCTCGCACGCGCTACAGGGTCTTTTTGCATGTCATGTTTAGTTGTGGCCAACGCCTTAGAGAGCGGCAACGACCTCGATCTCGACCAGACCGCCAGCCGGAAGGGCGGCAACCTGGAAGGCGCTGCGCGCGGGGAACGGGGCCTCAAACTTGGAGGCGTAGATCTCGTTCACGGCGGCGAAGTCGGCGATGTCGGCCAGGTAGACCGTGGTCTTGACGACATCGGCAAAGGTAGCGCCGGCAGCGGTCAGCAGGGCCTCGACGTTGGCGAGGGACTGCTTGGCCTGGGCCTCGACGCCCTCGGGCATCTTGCCGGTCGCGGGATCGATGCCCAGCTGGCCGGACAGGAACACCATGTTGCCGGCCTGGATACCGGGGGAATACGGGCCGATGGCTGCGGGTGCGTTATCGGAAGACACGACGGTCTTGCTCATGTTTTTCTCCTTACGATCAATTGAGAGAGCGTGAGCGCGGTGTTCACACCGGGAGGCACAGTTCGGTCTGAACACCGCGCTTGATTGGGATAGTACTCAAGGTTCCCGCGCGATGCAAGATTATTATCACGTTGCGAGAATATTTTATCGCCCAACGGTTTCCCCGAACCGCTGAACGGTTCTCATGTGGAGCAGCCAGTCCAA
>CALHJX010000184.1:0-1079 GCA_938033385.1 uncultured Collinsella sp.
CCAAGTCGACCTCGAGAGACAGGCCCGCTTGGCGCAGACGCTCCAGCACGGCAAGGTTTTCGGGCACGGCCAGGAACTGCTTGACGCTCGCCGCAATCTTGGGACCGATGCCCTCACACTCGGCGATGTCCTCTTCGCTCGCCAAGATGAGCTTGTCGATCGACAGGAATCGCTCGGCGATGACCTCGCCCACACTCTTGCCCACGTGGCGGATGCCCAGGGCAAACAGCACGCGACCGAGCGGCTGGCCCTTGGACTTGTTGAGCTCGGCGATGATTTTCTCAGCCGTCTTGAGGCCCACCGGAATGGGATCGCCCTTCTTGACGCCCTTTTTGCTGTTGGAGCTGGCATAGGTGCGGCCCGTGTCCAGGCCTGCGATGTCATCGATCGTGAGCTGGTAGAAGTCCGCGACATCGTGGATCAGGCCGGCGGCGATCATCTTGTCGACGATCTCGTCGCCCAGGCCGTCGACGTCCATGCAGCCGCGGCTCACCCAGTGGAGCAGGCGCTCCTTGAGCTGCGCCGGGCAGTCGATGGACACGCAGCGGTAGGCCACCTCGCCGTCCTCGTGGACCACGGGGCTACCGCACACGGGGCAGACCTCGGGCATGTGCCAGTCGACCGAATCGGCCGGGCGCTTGTCGAGCACCGGACCCACGACCTCGGGGATAACGTCGCCCGCCTTGTGCACGATGATAGTGTCGCCCTCGCGCACGTTTTTGCGGCGAATCTCGTCGATGTTGTGCAGCGTGGCGCGCGCGATGGTGGAGCCGGCAACCGTCACCGGGTCGAACTCGGCGACCGGCGTGAGCACACCGGTGCGGCCCACCTGAATGCGAATCTCGCGCAGGACGGTCTGCTTTTCCTCGGGCGGGAACTTAAAGGCAATGGCCCAGCGCGGCGCGCGGGCGGTAAAGCCCAGGTCGAGCTGCTGCTGGAAGCTGTCCACCTTTACGACCACGCCGTCGATGTCGTAATCCAGGTCACCGCGGTGCTCGAGCGCCTGGGCACAGAACTCGTGGACCTCGGCCGGCGTGGCGCAACGAGCCACGTTGGGGTTGACGCTAAAGCCGGCACTG
>CALHJX010000185.1:0-4179 GCA_938033385.1 uncultured Collinsella sp.
TGGGCAACAGCCGCCTCGGCAAGCGCGGCAAGTGTGCCTTCAAGGTCAAAGTTGGGCAGGGTATCGGGGTGCAAGAGCGAGAGTTTCTCAACTTGGAGTGCCCAAGTCATGTCGAGTGCGGGGCCCGTGGCGCCGATGCACTCCAAAATGGTGTTGTATGCCCAGATGCGATCGTCCTGGCCGATCATCGATCGGTGGATAGCGTACTCGATCAGGTTCTGCGCGGCCTCGCGCACGTCAGTCATTACAGCCATGCCGCGTAAGCCCCCTTGTCAGAGATGGCGTAGTGACGGGCAGAGCCTTCGCCCAGCCAGCCGTTCATCTTGGCGATGAAGGTGTCGACCAGGTCGAGCGGCACGAAGGCCTGGATGGTGCCACCAAAGCCGCCACCGTGGATACGAACGGCGCCGCGGCCGTCGAGCACGTGCTCGGCCAGCGCCAGGGCATACATGGAAGGCTGCTCGGAGCCCAGCTTGGCAACGACATTCTGCAGGTACATGGCAGAGCTGGCGCCGGACTCGCGCGTCAGGACCAGGAACTGATCGATGTCGCCGGCGTTCAGGGCCGCCCAGCGCTTATCGACCAGGCCATTCTCGTACCAGTAGTGAACGGCGCGCAGGCAGGCACGGTCGCCCAGTTTGGCACGCAGCTCGGGGAGCTTGGCGTCAAAATCGGCAACATCGACCTCGCACAGGCGTGCCTTGCCAAACTCGGCGGCGACGTCCTGCATCTCGCGCGGAACGGCAGCGTAATCGTCGGTGGCGGCCACGTGGTCGGCACCAACCTTAACGAGCACGAGCGCATAGCCGTGATCCTCAAAGTTGAGTTCGAGCTTCTGGGTTTTAGGCTGAGCCTGGTCCTCAAAGTCCATGTAGGCAAGGCCGCCCAGGCACACAGCGGCCTGGTCCATCAGACCGCAGGGCTTGCCATAGTAGTTGTTCTCGGTGCGCTGGCTCATCTGGGCGAGCGCGACGGGCTCGATGGCGGGTGCGCCCCAGAGCGTCTCCATGGCGCGACCGTATGCCGCCTCGACAGCAGCAGAGCTCGAAAGGCCGCCGCCCGAGGGGACAGAGCAGGTGAAGGCGAAGTCGAAGCCCTGGGGCTCAACGCCCAGAGCAGCGATTTCGTGAGCCATGCCGCGGACGAGGCTCGCAGACGTGCCCTTCTCGGACTCTTGAATACCCAGCGTGTCGAGCGTGATCTCAAACGTGGGATAGCCCTCGTCGGCGACGCGGACCTTGTTGGAGTCGGTTGCCACGGCGATGCCGTCGACAGCGACATCGAGCGAGCCGGCGATGACGTGGCCGCCCTCGTGGTCGGTGTGGTTGCCACTGATCTCGGAGCGGCCGGGCGCGTGCACATAGAGCACCTGGCGATCGCCGATGGCCCCAAACTCCTCCTCAAACAGCTTGGTGAGCGTGGCGAATGTCTTTTCGTCGGGGGTGGTCATGGGAGTCCTTTCCTTGGCGCGTACGGGTAAGTTTTGCGCCGTTATGAGTACGTTAACAACTTGAAGCGGCATGAACCAAGTGTTCACGATGCCGCACGTTACGGGCTATGTTAACGTACTCATAACACAACTCTTGTCACTTTTTGAGAATCTGGTAATCGGTAGAAATTCAGCCGTGAACGGTATTGCCGTATGGACTTATAAAGCAGAAGAGATGCGGATTGAAAAAGTAGAGTACGTTAACATGCGTCCGACGATAGCGGGCCTCGGCGCGGGCTAAACTCCTGCCCGGGCCGGCATTCACGCTATTCAGATCTCGCAAGGGTGAAGGTGATCCTGTGGCAAGGCGCCCGTCCAACGATACAGGTACGCGTCCGGTCTCCATGGCCGACGTCGCCCGCGCTGCTGGCGTTTCGCAGCAGACGGTTTCGCGCGTCGCCAACGGCTTGCCCAACGTTAACGAGCAGACGCGCCAGCGCGTGCAGTCCGCTATGCAAGAGCTCGGCTTTCGTCCGAGTTATGCCGGTCGCTCGCTGCGCGACGGTCGATACCATTCGGTTGGCCTATGCGTCAACGATGTCACCAAGTTTGGCAACCTCTCAATGATTGACGGCATCGCCAGCGCTGCTCGCGAGCATAATTGCGCCATCACGCTGGTCGAGATGTCCAAGACCGAGGAGTTTTCGCTCGCCGAGGCCACGCGTCGTATGGCCGCGCTGCCCGTGGACGGCATCATTATCGGCATGAGTCGCATGGCGCCCGATTTTGAGACGTTTGATCCACTGCCGGGCATTGGCACGGTCATCGTTACCATGTACGCGCACCCGCGGGTGACCACGGTCGACTCCGATCATTACGGCTGCTCGCTATTGCTTATGGATCACCTGTTTGAGCTAGGACACGAGCAGATTCGCTATATTGGCGGCCCGTCGTTCTCGGTCGACGAGCAATTTCGTCGCGCCGGTTGGCAGGATGCACTCGAGCGTAAACACATCGAGCCGGCAGAGCCGCTCGAGGGCGACTGGTCTGCCAACAGCGGCTACGAGGCCGGCAGGTACCTGGCCGAGCACGATCACACCATGACGGCGATTTACGCGGCAAACGACCAGATGGCAAATGGCGCAATTGCAGCGCTGCGCGATAGCGGGTTGCGCGTGCCCGAGGACGTGAGCGTGGTGGGTGTCGATGATTCGCTCGATGATTTTGTAGCACACAACGAGCTCACGACCGTGCGATTCGATCTACATCAGCGCGGACGCGAGGTGTTTGAGCATGCGGTTCCCGAGGCGGGTACGGCGGGCAAAACCGTTGCCATCCGTATTCCCGGCCAGCTCATTATTCGACATAGCACGGCGATACTGCGCGCATAGTTTTTGCAGGTCAACGGCGGTATATTCCGCCTCAATAACAATCGATAAGGATGCTGGCAGATAGCCGTGTCTATGAAGACGAGTGTTATGATAGACGGGTTCTTTTGTCTATCTAGGAGGCTTTGCCTGATGGAGATCACCAAGGATATCCGCTACATCGGTGTCGACGATCACGACATTGACCTGTTCGAGGGCCAGTACGATGTGTCCGAGAACGGTATGGCATACAACAGCTATGTTATCTTGGGCGACAAGATCGCTGTCGCCGATTCCGTCGACGGCGGTTTTGTTGACGAGTGGCTCGGCAACCTCGAGGCCGTGCTCGATGGCCGTACGCCCGACTACCTGGTCGTCCATCACATGGAGCCCGATCACTCCGCCGGTATCGCTGCCTTTATGGAGCGCTATCCCCAGGCGCAGATCGTGGCCAGCATGGGTGCTTTCCGCATGATGGTCAACTACTTTGGCACCGACTACCCCGAGCGCAAAATGGTCGTCAAAGAGGGCGATGTGCTCGATCTGGGCGGCCACAGCCTGACCTTTATCGGCGCCCCCAACGTTCACTGGCCCGAGGTGATCTTCTCCTACGAGTCCACCGACAAGGTGCTCTTTAGTGCCGACGGCTTTGGCAAGTTTGGCGCCAACGACATCGAGGATCCGGAAGGGTGGGCTTGCGAGGCTCGCCGCTACTACTTTGGCATCGTCGGTAAGTTCGGCAAGTTCGTGCAGGCCGTCCTCAAGAAGGCCGCCGACCTGGACATCCAGATTATCTGCCCGCTCCACGGCCCCGTGCTGACTGAGAACCTGGGCTACTACCTCGACACCTATAACACCTGGTCGAGCTATCAGCCCGAGGACGAGGGTATCACGATTGCCTATGCGAGCGTGTACGGGCATCTGAAGGCTGCCGTCGAGGAGCTCGCATCTGCGCTTGAGGCTCGCGGCCAGAAGGTCTCCGTCTTTGACCTGGCTCGTGACGACATGGCCGAGGCCGTTGAGGATGCGTTCCGCTACGACCGTCTGGTGCTCGCCTCCATCACCTATCAGGGCGAGATCTTCCCGTGCATGAGCACCTTCATCCATACGCTCGCCGAGCACGCCTACCAGAACCGTACGGTGGCGCTCGTCGAGGCCGGCTCTTGGGCACCCGCGGCTGCCAAGGTTATGACCAAGGAGCTCGAGGGCATGAAGGACATCACCCTGACGCAGAACAAGGTGACTGTGCTGGGTTCGCTCAACGACGCCTCGCGCGCTCAGATCGAGGCCCTCGCCGACGAGCTGTCCAAGTAGCGACACGTTCACTTTTGACGCTCAACCATCACAACCACCACAAAGGGGACAGGCACCTTTGTGGTGGTT
>CALHJX010000186.1:0-1332 GCA_938033385.1 uncultured Collinsella sp.
CCTCGGCTTCGGCGGCCTTCTTGGCAGCGGCGGTCGTGCGCTTGCGCGTGGTCGTTGTCTTGGCAGCGGTGGTCTTTGTTGCCGCCGCCTTGGTCGCTGTGACCTTCTTGGCCGTCGTCTTACGAGTCGCGGTCTTCTTAGCTGCGGGCTTTGCAGCGGGCTTGACCTCGGCCTTTGCCTCAGGCTCGGCCTTTGCGGGCTCTGCCTCAACCGGCTTCTCCTCGGTCTTGGGCTCCTCAGCGGCCACCGGCTCAGCAACAGCTTCAGGCTCGTCGACAACCGACGCCGGGCGCTCAATCTCCGGGTGCATAAAGAAATACAGGTCCAGATACTTGTCGGCCGAACGCGTCCAGCTAAAGTCCTGGCTCATGGCCTGCGTGACCAGCTGGTTCCAGGCGTCGCGGTTATCCCAGAACAGACGCGCCGCGCGGAACACCGCGTCGCCCATCTCGTCGCCGTTAAAGTTGGTAAACGAGAAGCCCGTACCCTCGCCGGTAAACTCGTTGTACGGGATCACGGTGTCCTTCAGGCCACCGGTCTCGCGCACGATGGGTAGTGTACCGTAGCGCATGGCGATGATCTGCGACAGGCCGCAGGGCTCAAACTTCGAAGGCATCAGGAACATGTCGGCAGCAGCATACATGCGCTGCGACAGCGCCGGATCGAACTCGATGCGTGCGGCCATGGTGCCGGGGTACTTGTCCTGGAAGTAGCGCAGGCCGTCCTCGTAGTCGCGGTCTCCGGTGCCCAGCACGGCCACCTGAACGCCGCCGGACAAGATGCGGTCGAGCGCGTACATGACCAGGTCCATGCCCTTCTGGCGCGTCAGGCGCGTGACCATTACCATGAGCGGGCGGTCGTCGCGAACCTCGAGGCCCAGCTCCTCCTGCAGCTTGGCCTTGCACACGGCCTTGCCGGAACGGTCCTCGAACGTGTAGTTTGCGGCAATGCGCTTGTCGGTCGCCGGGTCAAAGCCCGCCACGTCAATACCGTTCAAAATGCCCTGCAGCGCATAGGAGCGCTCGCGAAGTACACCGTCCAGCCCCTCGCCAAACTCGGGCGTCTGGATCTCGTTGGCATAGGTGGGGCTCACCGTGGTGATGGCGTCGGCATAGCGCAGCGCGCCCAGCATGTAGTTGATGCTGCAGGCGTCGCAACGCAGCTGCGAGGCGGCCGCCGGAATATGCGCCACGCCCAGGATGTCCTCCATCACGGTGTCGCTAAACTGGCCCTGGAACGCCACGTTGTGGATCGAGAACACGGTCTTGACGCGGTCATACAGCGGCAGGCCCTGGTAGAACTCGCGCAAAAACACGGGCGCCAGTGCCGTCT
>CALHJX010000187.1:0-2547 GCA_938033385.1 uncultured Collinsella sp.
CCGTTTCCCTGGGTTGGGGAAACGGGCCTCTTTTCTCTCTGGGTTTGTGGATTGGCGAAGGTGGTATGCTCTGGCAGCTATTTTGAGTTCCTGATGCGGCGTGTGGCTGTGGCGGTTATTCCGAGGCCTGCGGCGGCGATTCCTGCGAGTGCGATTGCGCTCGGCGCTGTGTCGCCTGTGTTTGCGAGCTTGCCGGTGGTCGTATTTGCTTGCTTGGTGGAGCTCGATGGAGCGTCTTTGCCGGTCGCGGGCGAGCTGGCGGGCTACGCCGTCTCGGCCGGTTGCACTGAGCTGGAGGGTTTTGTCGTCTCGGTCGGTTTCGTTATCTCGGGCGAGGTGGCCTTGTCTGCCGCGGCCTTTGCCTCTTCGTATGCCTTGCAGGCGTCGTCATAGGCCGCTTGCGCCTTTTCCAAATCGCCGAGGAGCGCATTTCGCTTGGCTATGTCCTCGTCGATGTGGGCTTTAGCTTCCTTTGCCTCACTTTCGAAATACTGAACCTGTTTTTCCTGGCTTTCGAGCCGGCGTTGGTAGCGGTGAAGATCATCTTCACAAGATTCTTCTCGCCTTTCTGCCGTCATGATCTCCATGCGCAACTGCTTAATATGCTCCTTAATAGCTGTGCTGGGCTCCTCGCCGCCGAGTGCTTCAAGTGCCTTATCTAATTCTGCCTGAAGGCCGCTTGTCCGGTTGTGGGCCTCATCGTATTTGGCTTGGGCTGCATCGACGTTCGCTTGCATGGCGGGAAGGGGTTCCCTCCGTTTGGCGGCTTCCGCCACCACCATGTCGTAGAGTTCTTGAAATGCGGCAATGTCATCATCGATTTCCGCAATTTTCTCGGGACTTGCGGCGTCTTTTGCGGCCTCGAGGGTTTTGAGCGCTTCCTGCATGGCTGCATACGCTTTTTCTTTTGCGGCGGCCGCGTCTTCCGTCTGCAAGGCAACTGCACCGGTGGGGGCGCTGGTTTCTGCCGCGATCGCCGTTGCGGGGGCGATTCCCGCGACAAGTGCCGCGGAAAGGGCGATGCCCACAGTTGCTCGTCTTGCTCTTCTTGCGAGAATGTCGTTCATCTCGGCACCTCATTTCAAGGGTCGGCGACTAACTTGGTAGCACTAATGTAAATATACCATGCTAGTTGACCCGACACTGGCTGGGTGTGCGCGTATACCCCCCCCTGAAAACTGAATCCCGTTAGAAATGACGAGTTGCTTACGCTTCTTTTGGGGTGGCGGTACTATCATGGTTCGAATTGAATGTGGATGATGATAGGGAGCGCCTATACATGATTGAGCTGCTCAGGCGTTTTGGTGGTAAGTTTCGCCGATATATGGTGATCGGCCCTGCGTGCAAGCTAATCGAAGTGATCTTTGACCTGCTGACGCCGCTGGTGATTGCCCAGATGATCGATAAGGGCATTGGGGCGCACGACGTGAACGCCGTTATCCACTACGGTATGCTGCTTGCCGCCATGGCTGTGATCGGCATCTCGTTTGCGCTCGTCTGCCAAAAGATGGCGGCGCTCACCTCGCAGGGCATGGGTACCGATATCCGCGGCGCGCTCTACGAGCACATCAACAAGCTGAGCTATGCCGAACTCGACCGCTTTGGCACGCCGTCGCTCATCACGCGTATCACCAATGACGTCAACCAGGTGCAGCTCGCTGTGGCGCTGGGCGTGCGCATGCTCATCCGCTGGCCCTTCTTGGCGGTGGGCTCTATGTGCGCGGCCCTTGCCATCGACCTTAAGCTCGGCATGATCTTCTTGATTTGCACGCCCGCTATCGGCCTGGTGTTTTGGTTTGTCATGGCGCGCTGTATCCCGTACTACAGGCAGCTGCAGGCAAAGCTCGACCGCATTGCGCTTATCTGCCGTGAGGGCCTTTCGGGCGCCCGCGTGGTCCGCGCCTTTGTGCGCGAGGACCACGAGCGCGAGCGCTTTGCCCAAGCTGCCGATGACCAGGCCAATACTGCCATCGCGGTGGGCAAGCTCTCGTCGATCCTTAACCCCGTCACGTTTCTTGTGATGAACCTGGGCGTGTGCGCCATCCTGTGGGTGGGCGGCATCCAGGTCAACGTGGGCGAGCTTACGCAGGGCCAGGTTATGGCGTTCGTCAACTACATGACGCAGACCCTGACCTCCATCGTGTACGTCGCCAACCTGGTCGTGGTCTTTACCAAGGCGAGCGCCAGCGCGTCGCGCATCAACGAGGTGCTCAATTGTGTGCCGAGCATCACCGACGAGGGCAACCAGCCGGTCGCGCTGCCCAAGCCGGGCAATATCGCTCCAGTTCCTGCGCTGAGCTTGAGCCATGCGAGCTTCTCCTTTGGCGCGGGCGCGGCAAATGTCGTGAGCGATGTGACCCTGGAGCTGCCGCTGGGCAAAACGCTCGGTATTATCGGCGGCACGGGCAGCGGCAAGTCCACGCTCGTCTCGCTCATCCCGCGCCTGTACGATGCGAGTACCGGCAGCGTGAGCGTGATGGGCGCCGACGTGCGCACCTGGCCGCTCGACCAGCTGCGCCGTGTGGTCGCGACCGTTCCACAGCGCGC
>CALHJX010000188.1:0-1380 GCA_938033385.1 uncultured Collinsella sp.
CATGGTCGTGGGCATCATCGGCGCGTTCTTCGGCGTGCTGGCGTAAGGGCCCGGCCTATTATCTGCC
Source organism: uncultured Collinsella sp. (assembly GCA_938033385.1). Lineage (GTDB taxonomy): Bacteria > Actinomycetota > Coriobacteriia > Coriobacteriales > Coriobacteriaceae > Collinsella. Next base: position 68 of record CALHJX010000188.1, read on the forward strand.
CCCAAGGGAAACGGCGACCCGTTGTGGTCGCCGTTTTTTATTACCGAAAGCTAGCTGGAGGTGCTTCGTGATTCGATCTGACAATCCACCCGATAATGGCATGAGCGGGGCGATGTATCTATTTGGCACGGCGCTCTTGTGGAGTTTTATCGGCATCCTCGTTCGCGCCAATTCGCAGTCAGCTCTTTTGATCGGTGCCGTCACGGCAATATTTATGGCGCTCTTTATCCTGCTCGTCGGCAGGCCCGTCCTCCGCGTCAGCCGTCTTATTGTCCTTGTGGCCGTCTGCAACTTCGTGACGGGCACCACGTTTAACTTTGCCAACCAGCTCACGACGGTCGGCAACGCGATCGTCCTGCAGTACACCTCGATGATTTTCGTTATCGTGTATCAGTCGCTCGCAACTCGCACGTTGCCCTCGCCTGCGAAGATTGCCTCCGTGGTGGTTGCTTTTACGGGTATGGGACTGTTCTTTTTAGGCGATTTGAGTGCCGAGGGCATGCTCGGCAACCTGCTTGCCGTCATTTCGGGAGCCACCTTTGGGCTGTGTTTCTTTTTAAACTCTCGCCCCGATGCGTCGCCCATGGTGTCCTCGCTCATCTCCTGCGGCATCTCGATACTGCCGATCGTCTATTTTGCCGGCGACCTAGGCTCCGTAAAACCCTTTGAGTGGGGGCTTATGCTGGTGCATGGCCTTTTTTGCAGCGGCCTTGCGAGTGTGCTGTATGCCAAGGGGATTGCGCGCACCAACGCGTTTGCGGCCAACTTGGTTTGCATGAGCGAGGTCGTGCTCGCTCCCTGCTGGTCGGCGCTCCTCTTTGGCGAGGTCTTTCGCTGGAACGAGTTTTTGGGCGCGGCGATAATCGTTTTGGTGATTGTTGGCAACTTGGCATACGATGCCTTTGGCGATGGCTTTCTGGTGGCGCTTGTCCGCCATCGAAACAAAGAGCGCGCCTGATGGGATACGTCTGCCGTTTACGGTAAAAACACCCCGCTGAGCGAGTGGTATTAAATAGTAAGAACCTGCATATCTATAATTGGTATCAAATCATTTGTATCTGGCATAGGTGTTAGCAGCACACCAGGTACGCTTCGGGCCGTGTGGTCGAGTTTCCGGATTGATATCAACAGCGCGCGCGACGGTGACCGGCTATGACTCGAGATTTCCTATTTTGGAGGAACCATGCTTACCCAAGCAATCCTCGTCGGCTTAGTCGGAGCTTTTGGATGCCTCGACTACCAGCTCGGCACCCTCTACGCGTTCCGCCCCATCGTCCTGTGCCCGCTCGTGGGCCTGGTGCTGGGGGACCTGC
>CALHJX010000189.1:0-3151 GCA_938033385.1 uncultured Collinsella sp.
GGGCGAGCCGAGCCGCCGCGCTCTTCGCCGCGTGGGACAGCAACGGCCGCGCCTACGCCGAGGGCGAGCGCGTGAGCTATGAGGGCGAGCTTTACACGTGCCTTCAGGCGCACACGTCGCAGACCGATTGGGCACCCACGGCAGCGCCGAGCCTTTGGGCGCAGGTGCTTGAAGCTGGCACGCCCGACACGCCGACAGAGGAAGTGCCCGAATGGGTGCAGCCCGATTCTACGAATCCCTACCCGCTCGGTGCCCGCGTCAAGCACAACGGCAAGGTCTGGGAATCCCTCGTTGCAAACAACGTCTGGGAGCCGGGGGCTGTCGGCACAGAAACCGTCTGGCGAGAGGTGACGGAGGGCTGACGTGGCGGAGAGCGTTTTAGACCATGCAGCGGCCTTCGGTGCCGAATGGTTCTTCGCGTTCCTCGTTGCTATCGGTTTCGGAATACTCGCAAAGCAGTTGCTTAACGAGTACCAGCGCAACAACGAGCGCAAGGCAGAGCTTGAAGAGCGAAACGCGGCGCGGCAGGCAGAACTAGAGCTGAAGCGCGAAGAGCGCAAGCGCGACGAACTCAACGAGCGCGCGCAGCGCGACCGCGAGCGCTCGGAAATGGAAGGCCGCATCGCTGCGCAGATGGAGCGTAGCAACAACATTTCGGAAGGGCTGCAAGCAGCTATGGAATCTCTCAGGGCTTCCACGGCGGCGCTGCACGACGAAATCAGGGAATCGCGCGAGCACTCGCACGACATGGCAAACAAGGTCGATCACATCTACGACCGCGTAGACCTCATCTATGAAAAGGAGAACTGAAATGATTAACTTCACTGCACGAATCAAGAACAAGACGTTCTGGCTTACTCTCATTCCCGCCGTCCTGCTGCTCGTGCAGGTGGTCGCCGCGCCGTTCGGCTACCAGTGGGACTTTGGAGTTCTGAACGAGCAGTTGGCCGCGATCATCAACGCGCTTTTCGCCGTGCTCGCGATTCTTGGCATCGTGACCGACCCGACCACGGCGGGCGTTGGCGATTCCGCGCAAGCGCTCACCTACACCGAGCCGAAGCGCGATGAGTAGGCTAAAGGCTGTCGCCCTCGTGCTTTCCGGCGCGCTCGCGTCAATGCTCTTCTGCGGCTGGCTCATCGTCGGCCATATCGAGAGCGACGCGGGCGCGCTCGCTGAAGCGCACGAAGAGGGCTACGCTGCCGCTGAGGAAGACCGCCTAGCAATCGTTGCCGATAGGCCGATTGCCGAGGGTAACAGCATGCCGATATGGCTTCAGACCGACCCGCAATGGGACTACATACCATATGCGGGCGGCACCATCGGCGACCACGGCTGCGGCCTTACATGCGCCGCTATGGCTGTCAAATACATGACGCTTCAGGACATTACGCCGCTCACGCTCGCATCGTTCGTGGGTGACACGTGCCTTACCGATGGCGTTAACGACCCCGGCAAGTTCTGCGCGTGGATTGCCGAGCATTACCCGGAATACGGCATCGAGAGCACGCCGATTTCTTACGATCTCGCACCCGTCCTTCAAAACGTGTCCGATGGGTGGCTTGCCTTCGCTGGCATGAGCGGAACGCTCGGCGATAGGGACTACGGCGGGCACGTCGTGCTTATCTGGCGCGCCGACGATGACGGCTACTGGATACGCGACCCGGCGAGCGCTGGGAACTCAGCGCGCGCCTTCACGCTCGAAGAGCTAGAGCAGGTCGATTTTCACTACTTCTACTGCATCAGAGGGGGCTTCTATGGCACTCAACGGCATTGATATTTCTAACTACCAGCGCGGGCTTGACCTCGCGCAGGTGCCTTGCGATTTTGTTATCTGCAAGGCGACAGAGGGAACCACCATCGTTCACAACACCTGCGACCCGTGGATTCAGCAGGCTATCAAACTCGGCAAGCTCTGGGGCTTCTATCACTTCATGAACGGAGAAGACCCCATAGCTCAGGCTAAGCACTTCGTCGCAAGCTGCCGTAACTACTTCGGCAACGGCATTCCCGTTCTCGATTATGAGATGTATGGGCGCATCGGAACCGACAAGGCAAAGCAGTTCCTCGATTACGTCTACGATCAGACCGGCGTTCGCTGCATCGTCTATATGAGCCGTAGCGTTTGCACCGAAGAGGATTGGTCGAAGATCGCGCCGAATCACGCGCTCTGGGTTGCGCAGTACGCTAACAACAACCGCACCGGCTACCAGTCTTCGCCGTGGCTTCCCGTTGGCGGCTTCGGCGCTTGGGGTAGCTGCGCAATCCACCAGTACACGTCGAATGGCCGTCTCAATGGCTTCAACGCGCCGCTTGATCTCGATATCGCCTATATGACGCGCGAAGCGTGGGGCAAGTTTGCCAACCCGTCCGGCGCGGCAGCGCCCGACGTTCCGCCCGCAGAGGTCGCCGAGCCTTCGCCGGAGGGCACGACGCTTGACCTTGCAGCAGCGGTCATGCGCGGCGAGTATGGCGTTGACGATGAGCGCCGCGAAAAGCTCGGCGACCGTTACCAAGAGGTGCAAGACCTCATCAACTACATTGACGGCGCTTCCGCTTCTCAGCTCGCAGATGATGTGGAACGCGGAATGTTCGGCGTTGTGCCGACGCGCAGCGACGTTCTGGGCGACCGCTTCAGCGAGGTTCAGGCAATCGTCAACCAGAGGGCGGGCGTTGGCGCTGCGCGCGTCTACACCGTCAAGAGCGGAGACACGCTCAGCGAGATTGGCGCTTCGCTCGGTATCGACTGGCACACCATCGCAAGCAAGAACGGCATTGGGGCACCTTATACGATCTACCCCGGCCAGAAGCTTTCTTATTAGTGTTCAAGCGGGGTACCCTGACAAGGGGTGCCCCGCTTTCTGGCGTTAGACGGGCTTACAGCAAGCCGCCCATCTGGTGTTTTGCAAACACCGGAAATTGCTATTTTTGGCACGTGCCAACGACAACAAACCAGTTTTTCGATACTCTAACTATGCAAGTATCAAGCTGGATAGCTGCGCGGTTGGCGGTGCTTGTGGAGTTCGCCGTTTTTCTCATAAGCTCCACCAATAGTTGCAAGCAGGTAGGTAAACGTACCTACCTGCTTTTTTATTACTTATAGATACCGCGGAGAATCGAACTCTATGCAGGGCGTGAGCGCTTTTAGCCCGC
>CALHJX010000190.1:0-2737 GCA_938033385.1 uncultured Collinsella sp.
GGCTTGTTCGCCCAGGTGGCAAACAGCCCCGCCGAGGCAGCCGAACAGGTGCGCGACCTGTATGCGCGCGGTGCCGACGTCATTAAGCTGTTCGTAACGGGCGGTGTGTTCGATGCGACCGAGGTGGGCGAGCCGGGCGTGCTGCGTATGCCGGTGGAGGTTGCCGCGGCGGCGTGCAAGGCGGCGCACGAGGTTGGCCTGCCGGTCATGGCCCATGTCGAGAGTACCGAGGGTGTGAAGGTTGCGCTTGAGGCCGGCGTTGACACGATTGAGCACGGCGCTCCGTTGACGTCCGAGATTCTGGAGCTGTACCGTGGCGCCGCGGGCACGCAGCTCGAGGGGCGTGCGCCCAGCGTTACCTGCACTATCAGCCCGGCGCTGCCGTTTGTATTGCTCGACCCGGAAAAGACCCATTCGACCGATACACAAAAGAAGAACGGCGACATCGTGTGCTCGGGCATCATCGAGAGCGCCCGTGCCGCACTGGAAGCTGGCGTTAAGGTGGGCCTTGGCACGGACTCGAGCTGCCCGTTCGTGACGCAGTACGACATGTGGCGTGAGGTGGCCTATTTTGCCAAGTACGTGGGTGTGAGTAACGCCTTCGCGCTGCATACGGCCACGCAGGTCAATGCCGAGCTGCTGGGGCTGGGCGGCGAGACCGGCACAATCGAGTGCGGCAAGGCCGCCGATATCCTGGTGACGCGCAAGAACCCGCTCGATGACCTGTGCGCACTGCGTGAGCCGGCGTACGTGATGTGCCGTGGTGATCTGGTGCGCAAACTCAAGGTGAAGCGTATTCCCGAGGTGGACGCCGAGCTCGACACGATTATGGCCATGCCGTCCGAGGCACTGGCCGAGGAGCTCGCCCTCGACGGCGTGGCATAGGTGTGACAAAGGGGCAATCCCTTTGTCATAATCAAAAAAGCCGAGGTCTCAGTGCGAGGCCTCGGCTTTTATTTGTCCCATGGTATGGCGGCTAGGAGCGCGTCTCCATCTTGGCGTGGCACTTGGGGCAGGTGACGCGGATCTTGCCCTTGCCCTTGGGGACGGAGAGCATCTGGCCGCAGTTGGGGCACTTGAGATAGGCCGTGGTCTTGCGGCCCTTCCACATCTTCTTGGCTGTGCGCTTGGCACGTTCAAAGTCTTCCTTGCTAGTACCGGCTGCGCGCGAGGCGTTGGCCGCTGCAGCTCCGCCGCCCAAGCTGGCGACGAACTTGCCCAAGCCGGGAACATTGGCGGTCGTGGCGACAAAGGCCTCGTTCTCCTTGCGACGTGCGTCGATATTTTTGGACAGGCCGCGCAGCACGCCAATCACGATTACGGCGATGGCAATCCAGCTGAGCCACTGGATGCGGGCTATCGATCCGATCATCGCGATGACGATGCCGGCAAAACCCATCACGATGGTGAGCTCGTCAGCGCCATTGCGGCCCTTCATAAAGTCATTCATGCAAATTGCCTTTCGTTCGATATGCTGCACGCCTTTATACCCGATTTAGAGCAAAGGGGACAGGTTAATCTGCACCAATGTGGTGCAAACGTACCTGTCCCCGATGCACCAAGATGGTGCAAAGCGGTCTGTCCCCATCGCACCAATTACTTGGCGAGTTTGTCGACGACGCGCTCGATCTCGGCGAGCTTGGTGGCCTTGAGTTCCTCATCGCCCGATTCAATTGCCGAAGTCACACAACCCTCAATGTGAGCCTTGAGCACATCGGCGTTGATGCGCGCGATGAGCGCCTGCGTTGCCATGAGCTGCGTGGAAATATCGACGCAGTAGCGGTCCTCCTCGACCATCCGCAGGATGCCGTCGATCTGACCACGTGCCGTCTTGAGCATGCGGGTTACCGATTTATGGTCTGCCATCATGGCGGGTCCTCGTTTCTGGTCGATCTTTCGGATGTCCTCGTCAGTTGCGGTGAAATACGGACCGTTCAAAGGCCTAGGGCGGCACAACAGTCCGTATTTCACCGCAACTTCTGAGGATTGAGTAGGCAGCGTCTGCTACGCGGCGGTCACCGAAAGGGCGTGGAACTTCTCGCCGGCGCCCTCGACGGCGGCAGTGAGCTGTTCAGCGGTCACGGTGTCGGCGCACTCCACCTGTACGGTCTGAGTCTCGTGATCGGCATCGGCGTCGGTCACGCCGGCAACGTTGAGCAGCGCCGTCTCGACGGTGGCGTCGCAATGGCCGCACATAAGGCCGGAAGTCTTGATCGTGTAACGCATGGGTATTCCTCTCTGTTGTGTCGGCTTTCCCAGGCACCCGACCTTGACCTTCAAACCGTCGCTCGCGTACCAAAGTACGCGTCGCTCCTCTTTCAGGTCAATCTCGGGTACCTGGAAAACCCGTTCTAAATGAACGTAATAGTGATCCTATTTTGCCACTTTAGGCATAAAGGATTTTAAGCGCAGGGCATTGGACACGACGCAGACGCTCGACAGGCTCATCGCTGCGGCGCCAAACATGGGCGAGAGCTGCCACCCGGTGAGCGGGAAGAACACGCCCGCGGCGAGCGGAATGCCGATGCCGTTGTAGAACAGCGCCCAGAACAGGTCCTGCTTGATGTTGCGGATCGTGGCGCGTGAAAGCTCGATGGCGCGGGCGACGTCCATGAGGTCGCTGCGCATGAGTACCACGTCGGCGCCCTCCTTGGCGATGTCGGCGCCGGTGCCGATAGCAAGGCCCACGTCGGCGCGCGCCAGGGCGGGGGAGTCGTTGATGCCGTCGCCCACCATG
>CALHJX010000191.1:0-1335 GCA_938033385.1 uncultured Collinsella sp.
TGGCACGCCGGTCTGCCGCTGGAGCTCGGCCTTGCCGAGGCTCAACAGACGTTGCTGCAAAACGGTTTGCGCTCGCGCGTGGTGCTCGAGGCCGACGGCAAGCTCATGGACGGTACCGATGTCGCCGTTGCCTGCCTGTTGGGTGCCGAGGAGTTTGGCTTTGCGACCATGCCGCTCATCTCCATGGGCTGCCTCATGCAGCGCGACTGCCAGCAGGATACCTGCCCGGCCGGCATCGCTACGCAAAACTGCCGCCTGCGTCGCGGCTTCCGCGGCAAGCCCGAGCACGTCGAGCACTTTATGCTCTTTGTTGCCGAGCAGCTGCGTGAGGTCATGGCGAGCCTGGGCTTCCGCACCGTCGACGAGATGGTCGGCCATCCCGAGTGCTTGCGCCAGATTGAGGTCCCGGGCAACCGCAAGGCCAACCTGCTCGATCTGTCGCCCGTGCTGGCGAGCGCGACCTGTGAGTTCGGTGCCCACATCCCGGGTGCCGACGGCCGTCACTTCCTGCCCCAGATGGCTGCGGACAGCGAGCTCGACAAGACGCTCGACTCCACGTTGTTTGTGCCCTATACGGCCGATGCCCGTGCGCACCTGCGCCCGATTCGCTTCCGCGCCGATATCGCCAACGTCAACCGCTGCGTGGGCACCATCTTGGGCAACGCGGTGACCAAGGCGCATCCCGAGGGCCTGCCCGCCGGCTCCATCACCATCGATTGCGATGGTTCGGCCGGTCAGAGCTTTGGCGCGTTCCTTCCGCGCGGCATTACGCTCAATGTGTGCGGTGACGCCAATGACTACTTTGGCAAGGGCCTTTCGGGCGGCGAGGTGTCGGTGCGCCCCAACCCGCATGCGACCTACAAGTTCGACGAGAACATCATCGTGGGCAACGTGGCGTTCTTTGGCGCCACGAGTGGCCGCGGCTTTATTAACGGCCTGGCAGGCCAGCGCTTTGGCGTACGCAACTCCGGTGCCACCGTGGTGGTCGAGGGCTGCGGCAACCATGGCTGCGAGTACATGACGGGCGGTCTGGCGCTCATCCTGGGCGAGGTCGGGCAGAACTTCGCTGCCGGCATGACGGGCGGCGTGGCTTATGTCTTTGACCAGTACGGCACGCTCGATGCCCGCGTGAACCGTGAGAGCGTTGAGCTCAAGGCCCCGACGGCCGGCGAGCTGGCGCAGATTCGCGCGCTCATCCAGGAGCACGTGGACGCGACGCAGAGCCCGCGCGGCATTAAGCTGCTCTACAGCTTTGAGACGATGAGCAAGCACTTTGTGAAGGTCATTCCAACCGAGTACGAGCGCGTGCTGGCGATTGTCGCCGCCGCCGAGGCC
>CALHJX010000192.1:0-1919 GCA_938033385.1 uncultured Collinsella sp.
GCCTCGGCACGGCTGATGCCCGGACGCGCCAGCATGGGGTTGGCCGCCACGCCGGCGACGGCATCGTCATTGAGCGCACGGAAAAGCTCCGACATAAACCACGTCTGATAGCCTTCCGGATAGTCGCTCCAGGTACCGCCAAGAACGATAAGCTCAATCTTATCGGTTGCGTGCCCCATCTGCGAAAGCGCGGTCAGACGAGCGCTCACCTGCAGATACGGGTCAAAGCAATTTTGCTCCGCACGGGCGCACGCCGGCTCGGCGTGCAGGTAGCTTTTGGGCATGCGCAGATCGTTGGGGCAAAACAGGCAATCGCCCGAGCATGGCCAGGGCTTGGTGATGACGGTAATGGTCGCCACGCCCGAAGCCGTGCGACGAGGCTTCATGCGCAGGACCTGCAGCAGTTGACGTTCCAGATCGGAATCGACATTCCACGCAGCCCACCGAGCCGGCTCCTCGCGTTTAACCCGCTGGTAAAGCGGCCGCAGCCGGCGCTTGGCCAAATCGCGTTTGTCGGCACCCTCACGGCGCGCCTCGGCATGTATCAGTTTGACGAGTGCCTTGTCGTCCACGGTCTCGCCGCGACGCAGGGCCTCAAGTATGTTCAAGATAATCTGTTCCATGCCCCCATTGTAAAGGCAAAGGCGCCGGAGCCGATCTCGGCTTCGGCGCCTTCATCAAACAGCGCGTCTATGTCTTCGCCTAGGCTTTCGTCTGCCTCACTACTCCGAATCAAACGACATGTCGCCCGAATCGACTTCAAAACTATACACAGCAGACTTATCCCCGTTATCGAATTCAAGATTCAAAATGGTCTCGCCGTCGTAGCCAAGCGGAAGGAAATCACTCTCGAAGTCGCCGCTGCCCAAGGTGAGGCTCGCCTTAAAGCCCGTCGAGTTCGGAACCGTCATCTCCACATCGCCCGAGCCCACACTCACGTCCATCGATTTCGCGGGGGCCTGGTAAAGCTCGAACGTCACATCGCCCGAACCGACCTCAGCGCTGAGCGCATCAGTCACGCTGCCCGTAAACTCTACATCTCCCGCACCCAGGAAAAGGTCGAAACCGTCACAGATGACACCGACAATCTGCAGATCACCCGAGCCCACGTGCGCGTTGACTCCCTTCAGATGTTCGGCAACACGGCGCGGCAGCTCGACCGTAACTGAGCGATCGATTGCCTTATCGTCATCACTTCCAAACTGGGAAACCTTGAGCGTCGAGTCCTCGACGGATGCGATGTTTTGCGTCGCGGCCTTGGAGGCATCCATACCCTTGGCAACGCGCCCCCGCTCGATAACACGAGCCTTGTTGCCATCAACAACCTTGACGTCCACCGAAGCCGCATTGATATCGAAATCGAGGTAGCGGAACTCATCGGCATCAAAAGTCGTGCTCGAAAGCTGCTGAGGCCGAGCGGAATAGTTACCGCCATCCAAAAGATCGTCCTCGTCAACCGCATCGTCCATACCAGACAAGCCGGATACAACATCGTCGAGGTCCCACGGGCCATCAAAATGAATCAAAGTCCGCGAAGTGCCAAAGACAAGCCCGATAATCAGTACAAACGCTCCGATGCCAACGCCCAAGCGTACCTTGGATTCATGCGAAAGCTTCATCATTCATCGCCCTCTTTGGCAATCGGCTCAGCGGTAGTCGCGGTAGCCACGTCAGCATCAACCGAAGCGGAAACATTCTGAGCCCTAGCTGTCACCGGCGCCGGACCAACCTGGATATCCCCGCGCGCCCAATCGCCATCGAGCGCACGTGCCACCCAGTGATAGATGGGGATCGTAAAGAAAATCAGCGCGGCAAAGGGACCGGCACCAAACAGGAACATCAGCAAAAAGAACAGCAGCCAACACACGGCCCAATACGGGAACGACTGGAACGGGCCCTTCACCGGAGTCGAGCCAACT
>CALHJX010000193.1:0-4711 GCA_938033385.1 uncultured Collinsella sp.
GGCGGAGGCGGGGCATGCCCCGCCTCTTACACCACATCTCTGCGCGCTACCATTTATTATCGATAGAGAGCCTATTTTATTGGACCTATGGGGAAGTACATCATCTAATTTTTGAACAAATGTAGACTTTCGACACCCATGCGTAGCAAAATTGCTGTTACTAAATTAGTGACAGTACTCATATTTGGCATTTTTTGACCACAGGGGTTGCCAGCGCCGTGGTTTCGCCCTTTCTGCGCCGAAGCGATACACTGTTGCCGTTTGATTTCTTCGCTCAAGGAGGATGCGCATGCCGTGCACAACGATTCTGGTCGGTAAAAACGCAAGCTACGACGGGTCGACCCTGGTCGCGCGTAACGAGGACTCGTCCAACGGGGTGTTTGAGCCCAAACGTATGCGCGTGGTGCATCCCGACGAGCAGCCGCGCGTCTACACAAGCGTCCTGAGCCACCTGACCGTTGAACTGCCCAATAACCCCATGCGCTACACGAGCGTCCCCGATGTTGTCCCGGGCCACGGCATCTGGGCCGAGGCCGGTTTCAACGAGCTCAATGTGGGCATGTCCGCAACCGAGACGCTCACCACCAACGAGCGCGTCCGCGGTGCCGACCCGCTCGTCGACTACGTACCCGCCAAGGGCAACGAGGGTGAGGACGGCTATGTGCCGGCGCAACCTGGTGGCCTGGGCGAGGAGGATATGGTGACCCTGGTCCTGCCGTACGCCAAGTCCGCCCGCGACGGCGTTCGTATCCTGGGCGACCTGCTCGAGCGCTACGGCACCTACGAGAACAACGGCATCGCCTTTAGTGACGTGGACGAGATCTGGTGGCTCGAGACCATCGGCGGCCACCACTGGATCGCCAAGCGTGTGCCTGATGACGCCTATGTGACCATGCCCAACCAGCTGGGTATCGACAGCTTTGACCTGGATGACGCCGAGGGCGCCCAGACCGACCACATGTGCTCGGCCGACCTGCGCTCCTGGATGGCCGAGTGGCATCTGGACCTGACGTTGGGCGTCGAGGGCGACGGTCCGGCAACGGTCTTTAACCCGCGCGAGGCCTTTGGCTCGCACAGCGACAGCGACCATGTCTACAACACGCCGCGCGCCTGGTACATGCAGCGCTGCCTCAACCCCGGCGACGTGTGGGACGGCCCCGACGCCGACTACACGCCCGAGAGCGACGATATCCCCTGGAGCCGCGTGCCCGAGCGTAAGGTGACCATCGAGGACATCAAGTACGTGCTTTCGAGCCACTACCAGGGCACGGAGTACGACTGTTACGGCAGCAAGGGCACGCCCGCCACGCGCGGCGCCTATCGCCCCATCGGCATCAATCGCAACAGCCAGCTCGCCGTGCTGCAGCTGCGCCCCTATGCGCAGCCGGCCTACCGTGCCGTGCAGTGGATGGCCTTTGGCTCCAACTCGTTTAACGCGCTGGTTCCGCTGTACGCCAACGTCGAGACCATGCCCGAGTACTATGCCGACACGCAGGCTCGCGTGACGTCCGAAAACTTCTACTGGGCCAACCGCCTGATCGGCGCCCTGGCTGACGTCCGTTTCCATGAGTGCGGCCGCGCTGTGGAGGACTACCAGGAGAAGGTCGGCGGCATGGGCCACAAGCAGATTCACGACGTTGACGCTGTCGTAGCCGCGCTGCCCGAGGCCGAGGTGCCTGCCGAGCTCGCCCGCGCCAACGAGGCCTTTGCCGAGCTCGTGCGCGTGGAGACCGATGCCCTGTTGGGCAAGGTGCTCTACACCACGAGCTGCGCCATGAAGAACTCTTTCGCGATGAACGACAACGTGAGGTAGGGATTTCCCGTCGATTGAATAGCGCTAAAACGCTTTGTCGCTTTCGCTCAATCTTGGGTACAAGAACGCCAATGCAGTTGTTTGTGATTGGAGACAACCATGGTTATGAAACTCGATCAGCTTGTTAACGGCGCCATTAACGTGGGCTTTGGCGCTGCCGCCGTTGCTGTCGAAGGCGGCAAGAAGGTTCTCGACGACCTTAATACCAAGGGCGAGCAGGTTCGCAAGGACGCCGGCGCTCCCGATATCGCCCGCAGTGTGTCCGACATGTTCGAGCAGGCCGGCGGTACCATCTCCGATCTGACCGAGCGTCTGGGCATGCAGGGCGAGACCGCGGCCCAGCGCGTGCTCGATGAGCTCATCCTTGCTCGCGTCCGCGTTATGACCGCGTCCGAGCGCACGGCCTTCCTGGCCCACGTGCGCGACATCGTCGATTCGGTCGAGGACAACGTGACCTCGGTGCCCGTCGAGTCCGTTGAGCCCGACGATGCGAAGGATACCGAAGAGGCCGAGTAGCAGCGCAGATGGCAGATTCCACCACCGATTACAACAATCTAGATCCTCTGGGTAACGAGGCGGCGGTTGTCGATGAGGTCGACGCCGCCGTCTCGGGCGCTCGCAAGAAGCCGCGCGCTGTCGATATGGTGCCCGAGGAGCCCGACGCGATGGCGCCGGACGAGGAATACCAGCTCACGCCGGCGGGTCGCCGCGAGCGTATCGGGCAGATTGTTCGCCTGGTTAAAAAGTACCGCGTGTGGGATAACCTCACGCCGGTTCGTTTGCGCCGCCTGCTCGAGGAACTCGGCCCCATGTTCGTCAAGATGGGGCAGATTCTGGCCAACCGGTCCGAGATTCTGCCGCAACGCTTTTGCGATGAGCTGCGCCGCTTGCGCTCCGACGTGGAGCCGGTGCCGTACGAGGTAGTGCTCCGCTGCTTGGAAGAGGAATACGGCCTGCGCCTGGGGGAGATGTTCGATGCGATCGACCCCAATCCGCTTGGTAGCGCATCGCTCGCGCAGGTGCACCGCGCTCGTCTGGTGACGGGCGAGGACGTGGCCGTCAAGGTGCAGCGCCCCGGTGCGCAGCAGGTTATGGCACAGGACATCGATATCATCCGCTCGGTGGTGCGTATCGTTTCCAAGTTCGTCAATACCGATCAATTCGTTGACCTGCACGGCGTAGTCGAGGAGCTGTGGACCTCGTTTCGCGAGGAGACCAACTTTTTGGCCGAGGCCAAAAACCTCAACGACTTTTACGAGTTCCATAAGAGCGTTCATGGCGTGACGTGCCCTAAATCCTATCTGGACCTGTGCACCGAACACGTGGTGGTTATGGACTACGTCGACGGCATTTCGATCGCCGATCCTGAACGCTTAGTGGCCGAGGGCTATGACTTGGAAAAGATCGGTGCCGCGATTGTCGAGGACTACTCGACGCAGGTGCTCGACGACGGCTTTTTCCATGCCGACCCGCATGCGGGAAACATCATCCTCAAGGACGGTATTGTCTACTTTATCGACTTGGGTATGGTCGGACGTATGTCGAGCCATGACCGCGGTATCGTCAAAGACATGATTTTCGCCGTGGCCGAGGGTGACGTGCCCAAGCTCAAGGATTCGCTCATGCGCTTTGCCGTGACGCGCGGCGATTCGGCCGAGCTTGACCATTCGGCCTTTTTGTCCGACTTGGACTTTATTGTTGCCGACTTTGCCGGGCTCGACCTTAAAGACCTGGATATCGGCGAGTTTTTGACTTCGCTGTTAAACCTCGCGCGCAAAAATGACGTTGAGCTGCCGAGCGTGGTGACGATGTTCGCCCGCGGCATGGTGACGCTCGAGGGTCTGCTGACCGAGTACATGCCCAACGTCAACATGATCCAGATCATCCAGACGCACATCAAAAACGAGAAGAGCACCTATGCCCGCATGCGCGAGATGAGCCGCGACTTTGCAGCGAGCAGTTATCGCGCGGCGAAGGGCTCGCTCGAGGCGGCCGAGTATCTGGGCTTGGCTTCGCGTATGCTCACGCGCGGCCAGCTTAAGGTGAACACGCAGATCATGAGCAGCGATAAGGCGCTGCGACAGCTGGGTGGAATTATCGACCGCATGTCGATGGCAATTGTGATCGCCGGTCTGTTTATCGGTTCGTCGGTGGTGTACTACGCGCGTATCGAGCCGGTTGTGTTTGGTATCCCAGTCATTGGCTTTATGGGCTACGTGAGCGCGCTGGTGCTGGCGCTTATGCTGGGCCGCAATATCTGGCTCAACAGTCACGGCGGCAAGCACTAGAGGCTGCGGCCGTCACCGCATTTTCCTATCGCAAACAATAGCTTTTACCTTGGGCTTCGCCTGCGTGCGAGGCCTTTTTGCGTGATACCATTTTGACGGTAATAATCGATGGCCTAGATGGTGGTGCGGAGACGCACGAATGCGCGGTTATCCTGCGCATTTGGGAGAATCGGGGTGCAAGTCCCCGGCTGTACCAGTAACCGTAATTCCTCTTGGCTCGGGATGCTCGCGTCGCAGATCGGCCGGCGCGCCCGAGTCGTTAAGGTTAAGTCGGATCGCCTCCCATCTTGCATGCGGCTGCGGCGTATGCCGCCGGTGTGCATAGGGCTCTGGAGGGAAGGGGGTCCCCGATGGGGGAACTCGAGCGCAACATGCGCGATGACGTGGGGCAGTCTCAAGGCAACGCTCCAAGTACAGACAGTAGGAGACAAATGGATATGTTTGAGGACGAGCGCCAGCGCGTCTCGCATCGCCGTGGCGCAATTGCGCGCGGCGTAGCCAAGCGCGGCCTGGTGGCATTCCTGGCCTTCGCGATGGCCTTTGGTACCACACCGGCTCAGCTGTGGGCCGAGGGCGCCGAGGGCATTGCCGAGGCTGTGGCTCGGGCTGC
>CALHJX010000194.1:0-1227 GCA_938033385.1 uncultured Collinsella sp.
CCCCCCCCGCTTTGACATCGCGATGTGGCTATGACTGCGAGATGCCAGCGAATCGACTACTCGTCGTGCTTCTCCTCGCGGCGTGCAGCAGCGCGGGCTTCGTGGATGCCCTTGATCGCGGCATGGCGAGCCGTTCGGGCATCATGGATGGCGTCGCGAGCCTCGGCGGTCGTCGCTTTGGCAGAGCGCAACTTGGCGGCCAGATCGGGGTTGGTTTCGGCGACCGCGGTAATCGCGGGGCCGTCGAGCTCCTCTTGCGTGGGCTCGGCCAAAAAGTCGATAGCATACTGGGCGGCCACCATGGAGCCCTTTGCCAGCACGGTCTCGTCGATCTTGTAGAAGCAGGAATGTTGGGCGTACGTGGCGCCAATCTTGGGGTTGCGCGTACCTACAAAGGCGAGCACGCCCGGTACGCGACGCAGGTACTCCGAAAAATCCTCGCCCGAAAGCGTGCCGCGATAATGGCCTTGGCCGGTGGGGCCCAGGCACTTGATTACAGCCTGACGGCAGCGCTCGCTCGAGGCGGCGTCGTTTTCGACCTTGTAGTTGGCGATGGTGTAGTCGGTGAGCTCTGCCTCGGCGCCCAAGGCGGCCGCAGTATGCTCCACGATGCGGCGCATAAGCTCCGGCATTTCCTCGTGGGTCGAATCGCCGTAGGTGCGCACTGTGCCGGCGAGGTAGGCCGTGCCGGCGATAACGTTGCGCGCGGTGCCGCCGTGCAGCTCGCCGACGGTGATGACGGCCGGCTCGTAGGGGCTGATTTCGCGCGAAACGATGGTTTGCAGGGCGTTGACGATCTCGGCGGCAACCATGACGGCGTCGTGACCGCGCTGGGGCATGGCGCCATGGCACGAGGTGCCGCGGACATCGATGCGGAACCAGTCGGTATTGGCCATGCGCGGACCGGGCTCGCAGCTTACAGTGCCGGCGTCAACCTCGCTCCAGATATGCGCGGCGTAGGCACCATCGACGCCGTCGAGCACGCCCGTGCCGATCATGAGCTTGGCGCCCTGGCCGTTTTCCTCGCTGGGCTGGAAGACGATGCGGACTTCGCCGTGGATGTCGTCGGTCATATGGCGCAGGATCTGCAGCGTTCCGAGCATCATGGCGATATGGCAGTCGTGGCCGCAGGCGTGCATGCAGCCCTCGTTGACGCTGGCGAACTCCTCGCCGGTCTGCTCGGTGACGGGCAGGGCGTCGATATCGGCGCGCAGCAGGATACGGCGG
>CALHJX010000195.1:0-3843 GCA_938033385.1 uncultured Collinsella sp.
ATGCGAACCTCCAGTCCGGACCGCCCCGCGGTCCAACTTTCTGTCCGCACCCCCGTTCGACTCGGAATTCTTCGATTTGATTATCGTCGATGAGTGCCATCGCGGAAGCGCCGCGGCGGACTCCGCATGGCGTAAGGTGCTCGAGTATTTCAATTGCGCAATTCAAATCGGAATGACGGCCACGCCAAAGGAGACTGAAGAGGTTTCAAACATTACCTACTTCGGCGAACCTGTTTACACCTACTCCCTTAAACAGGGAATCGAGGATGGCTTTCTTGCTCCGTATAAGGTTATTCGCCCTAAGCTGAACGTTGACGTTTACGGATATCGTACTGAGGAAGGCACCGTAGATGATCGCGGCGAAGCTCTGCCCAAACGTGTTTTCGAGAAGCAAGACTTCGACAGCGAGATTGTCATCAAGGAGCGCTACGAGGAAGTTGCCAAGCGAATAACTCAATTTCTCAAGGAGACAGACCGATACTCCAAGACTATTGTCTTTTGCGTTGACATCGAGCATGCCGAAAACATGCGACGCGCCCTTGTAAACGAGAACGCCGATATCGTAAGAGATCACCCCACCTACATCATGAAGATTACGGGTGACGACAGGGAAGGTAAGGCTCAGCTAGATAACTTCATCGACCCCGACGAGAAATACCCGACCATCGTTACGACTTCGAAGCTTCTCACCACTGGCGTTAATTGCAAGACGTGTAAGGTAGTCGTGCTCGACAACAAGTTCGGTGAGCACGGAATGACGGAGTTCAAACAGATTATTGGTCGCGGCACCCGTATTTGCGAGGACTATGGCAAGCTCTACTTCACTATCCTCGATTTTCGCGATGCGTCTCGCTTGTTCGCTGATCCCGAGTTCGATGGCGAGCCTGTTGTTGTGTTTGAGCCCAATCCGGATGACCCCATTGCGAACCCGGATTCCGGTGGCAATGGCGGCGGCCCCGTCCCGCCTTCGCCTCCGATCGTAGACCCACCCGTATTACCGCCGGACGATCCGTCCTCCCATGTGAAATATCACGTTCATGGGGCCGATGTCTATGTAGTGTCGGAGATGGTGCAGTATTACTCCTCCGATGGCCTTCTTGTAACTGAGAGCCTTAAGGACTATACGAGAAAAAACATCCTTGGCGAATACGACACTCTTGACCACTTCCTAGCGGCGTGGAACTCTGAACATAAGAAGCAGGCGATTATCGATGAGCTGCGCGCTCATGGCGTATTTCTGGATGAGCTGCGGCTTGAGACTGGACAAGAGCAAATGAGCGACTTTGACCTCATTTGCCATATTGCTTACGACCAGAGGCCCCTGACGCGCAGCGAGAGAGCCAATAGCGTCAAGAAGAAGGGCGTGCTTTATGAGTATGCCGGCGTCGCGCGCGAGGTCCTTGAGGCACTTCTCGACAAATATGCGACGTCGAACCTCGTAGACTTGGACGATACCCATGTTCTCGATCTCGAGGAGTTCCGTCGGTTTGGCAGCCCGATGAAGATCGTTGCCGCATTCGGCGGCAAACAACAGTACATTCAGGCAGCACAGATGCTCGAGGACGAGCTCTACATCGCATAGAGAAAGGTAACGATAGCAAATGGCACTGGGATCTCTTGTAAAGACCCTGCAGAACATCATGCGTAAAGACGCCGGCATCAATGGCGATGCACAGCGCATCGAGCAGATGACCTGGCTTTTCTTCCTCAAGATCTACGATGCCAAGGAGCGGGAGTGGGAGTTTCACGATGACTCCTATCAATCCATCATCCCCGAGCGTCTACGCTGGCACAGCTGGGCACATGATGCGAAGGACGGCAAGGCGCTTACCGGCGATGAGCTCCTCGATTTTGTAAACAACGATCTATTCAAGACTCTTGAGAGTCTTGAGCTTGCGCCCGATGCGCCTTTGCGACACGTTGTCGTCAAGGCTGCTTTTACTGACGCCAACAACTACATGAAGGATGGCATTCTGCTTCGTCAAGTCATCAACGAGATTGACGAGTCGGTTGACTTTACCGAGTATAAAGAGCGTCACGCATTCGGTGAAATTTACGAGACCATCCTGAAAGACTTGCAGTCCGCAGGTAACGCCGGCGAGTTTTACACGCCCCGAGCGGTGACTGACTTTATGGCCCAGGCGCTTGCGCCCAGGCTCGGTGAGACTGTGGCGGACTTCGCGTGTGGCACGGGTGGCTTTTTGACGAGTGCCCTCAAGATTCTCGACTCCCAGGTGCAGACTCCAGCCGATCGCGAGCTCTATGCAAGATCGGTCTACGGTATCGAGAAGAAGCAGCTCCCTTACCTGCTGTGTGTGACCAACATGCTGTTGCACGATATCGATAACCCTGAGGTCTTTCACGATAACTCGCTTGAAAAGGATGTCCGCGAGTGGAGGCACAGGCCAGACGGCCAGTTTGATGTCGTGCTTATGAATCCCCCCTATGGAGGATCTGAAAGCGCTTCGGTGCAAAACAACTTCCCTGTTGCGCTCCGTAGCTCCGAGACCGCCGATCTATTCCTTGGTCTCATTCTTTACCGCCTTAAACGGGGCGGACGCGCTGCCGTTATCATTCCGGACGGGTTCCTCTTTGGCCAGGACAATGCAAAAACTGAGATTAAGCGTCGTCTGCTCGAGGAGATGAACTTACATACTGTTCTGCGCCTTCCGCAGAGCGTTTTCGCTCCTTACACGAGTATTACCACCAACGTTTTGTTCTTCGATAACACCGGAGCTTCTGAGGGCGTCTGGTTCTATCGGATGGATATGCCCGAGGGTTATAAGCACTTTTCTAAGACTAAGCCCATTAGGCTCGAGCATTTTGCACCCGTAAAGGAATGGTGGGAGAACCGTCGAAATATCGAGGAAGACGGTAATCCGAAGGCAAAGTTCTATACGGTCGATGAGTTGCGAGACGGTGGCTTCAATCTTGATTTGTGTGGCTATCCTCACGAGGAAGAAGAGATTTTGCCGCCCGACGAGCTGATTAGGAACTACAAAGAAGAGCGTGCTAAGCTCGATGCCGAGATTGACCAGAAGCTTGCTCGTATTTGCGAGATTCTTGGGATTGAGGCGTAGATGAAGGCAAAAGACCTGAAGAACTCAATCCTGCAAATGGCGATTGAGGGAAAGCTCGTTCCACAAGACCCGAGTGATGAGCCTGCAAGCGTCCTGCTTGAGCGTATTCGTGAAGAGAAGCATAAGCTTATTGCTGATGGTAAGGCTAAATTCCCGAAGGGCGGGGAGAGCATTATCTATATCGGTTCCGATGGCTCCCCCTATGAGAAACACGTGGACACTAAGGGACGCGTTCTGAGCGACAAGTGCATCGCAGACGAGGTTCCGTTTGGGATTCCGGAAAGCTGGGCCTGGGCGAGATTTAGTGAAGTCATTGGAATTGCAGCGCGTTTGGTCGACCCGTTGAAATATCAGGACTTTCCTCATATCGCGCCTGACAACATCCAAAAAGGCACCGGAAAGCTCTTGTTCTGTCATAGTGTTAAGGCCGACGAGGTTAAGAGCGCCAATCACCTGTTCTCTGCAGGACAGATTCTCTATTCGAAGATTCGTCCAGCTCTTCGAAAGGCGGTTATCGCCCCTTTTGATGGGCTGTGTAGTGCGGATATGTATCCGCTCAACACCAAGCTGCAACCTGAATATGTCCTCACGGTTCTCCTCAGCAATTTCTTCACTGAGGAGACGCTTAAGGGTGATACGCGTGTCAAAATGCCAAAGACTAATCAGAAGTCATTGAACGTCATTCTGGTCCCAGTTCCGCCCCTGGCTGAGCAGCGCCGCATCGTCGAGCGGGTGAACGAGCTCATGCCCCTGGTCGAGGAGT
>CALHJX010000196.1:0-18129 GCA_938033385.1 uncultured Collinsella sp.
CTGCGCAAGACGAAGGCCACATTAAGTGGCCTTCTTTGCGTGCGGAACTCGCGATAAACCTAAGCCGGTGTCCCCGCTCTCCCGGGGCTTGTGGTTACTTGGTTGTTGCATGCGGCTCGCTTTTCGGAATTGGGCTGATATTTCAAGATGTAAGACGCTCTTGGTCCTTATGGGCCTGGGGCGCCTGTCTTTTAAAGGTAGATTTTTGGGAGGCCGGCACTTGGAGACGTTCCTTTAGTGCCGGCACTTTAGGAACGTCCCCAAGTGCCGGCTGTGGGACGGAGGGATTCCGCGTCCGCCTTTTCGGCGGCCGCGCCCCGCTGCGTCGCTTCGCTCCTTGCGTGCTGCGCTGGAAAACGCTTCGCGTTTCCTCAGCTCCGCACCCTTGCGGGTTCGAATCCCTCCGCTTGCCCACATAAAAGCGCCCTGGGCCGTTATGGGCTCAGGGCGCTCAGTTTTAATGGCTGGGACGGAGGGATTCGAACCCCCAACAGCCGGCACCAAAAACCGGAGTTCTACCGTTGAACTACGTCCCAATGTGTGGTGTTGCCCAAAAGCAACTCGTTTAGTTTACCTAATCTGCGAGGGCATCGCAAACGCCGTCGAGCAGGCGTACGGCGAGTGTCTGCGCGTCGCTGGCCGTGAAGGTGCCGTTGTAGCGCGTCATGCCCGTGAGCTCAATGCGAATGCGTGCCGGCTTCTGCTGCGCGGCGACATTGGCAGTGCGGATGCGCTGGGCTAGGTTGTGGCACTCGGCGAGGGCGATCGTGGCGCGCGGCGCTGCATCTGCGGGCAGCTCATCGCTTGCGATCTCGAGCACCAGGTCAACGTCGGTTGGGACCTCGGAGTCGCAGAGCATCATGCCGCTGTTGTCGGTCGTTGCCGTGGCGATATTCCACATGCGCGACGCAACGCTGCGTGCGATGGGGTCCTCGCCGATAACGGCAATCTGGAAGCGCTCGAGCACGTTGGCGGCGCGAGCAAAACCGATGCGGGACTCGGCTTCGGTGACCGAGGGCTTGCCCTCCCACACATGGTGCAGGCGGTTGATGTAGGCGTAGGTGTCCTGGAAGGCCATGCCGTCGGCAAACAGGCCGACATTTTCCTGGAACTGCTGCAGGGCGGCCTCGGTATGCGGACCAAAGTAGCCGTCGTCTTCGCCACAGGCAAAGCCCAAAACGTTGAGAGCGCGCTGCAGGGCCTGCACATCGGCGCCATGGAAATTGGGCATGCGCAGATAGAGGGTGCGGTCGCCCAGCTTATACGAAGCGTCTACAAGGGCGCTCCAACAGGGGATATCGACGGCATGACCGGCAGCAAGGCCGCTGTCGAGCCTGAAGGTGCTGACGGCCTGCTCAGTGGTGGCTCCAAAGTACTTGTCGGTGACTTCGGCGGCATCAATCGTGTAGCCGAGCTGCAGGAGACGAGACTGCACGTCCTCGACGGCTGCTCCTTGCATGCCCGTTGTAATAGGTTCCATGAACGAACCCCTTTCGGCGTACCATTCGTACTATTTGAGCGTCTGTCGGATAGACAACGCAAAGGGATGCATAAACATGCACTCAACAGTGTAGCAAGTTGTGCCTAAATACGCTGCTGACAGGTTTTATAACCCCCGTTAGTTAAGGCGCTCCACAAAGAAATCTGCCATGGAGAGGAACAGCTCGCGTGCGTGCGGATCAAGCTC
Organism: uncultured Collinsella sp.; assembly: GCA_938033385.1. GTDB lineage: Bacteria > Actinomycetota > Coriobacteriia > Coriobacteriales > Coriobacteriaceae > Collinsella. Next base: position 1,688 of record CALHJX010000196.1, read on the forward strand.
AACGTTCTCGATGGCCGCTTTGGCCTTAGCGGTCAGGTCGAGCGCGTAAGTGTGGGCGTAATCGATGGAGCCGGTCTCCTGGAAGATCTCCACGGCGCGTGCGAGCTGCGCGGGATTATCGGTGCCTGAGGAAAGAATCGCCTCGACCTCGTCGTGGTGGCGCTCATCAGAGAGGGCGTGTACGGCGACAAGCGTGCGCTTGCCCTCGGTGATGTCGGTGCGGAAGTCCTTGTTGGCGGCTTCCTTAGCGCCGACAAGGTTGAGCAGGTCGTCCTGAATCTGAAAGGCAAGGCCCGTGTGCAGGCCAAAGGCGCGCAGCGCTTCGATTTGCTCATCGCTGCCGCCGCCGATAATGGCTCCGGCGGCAAGCGGCGTGGCTCCGCTGTAAAACGCGGTCTTGTGCGTCGCCATGTCCAGGTAGTCATCAACCGAGATATCAAAGCGCCCGTCACGGACCCAACCCAGGTCGAGCGCTTGACCCTCGATGGTGCGGACGATCATCTCGGTAAGCTCGTGGAGCACGCGCAGCTTCACGTCGGACTCCAGCGTGGGGTCGTCGAGAACCGTCTTGGTGACCATGGTGAGCGCCAGGTCGCCGCAATTGATGGCAAGGCCCGTGCCCTCGGTAAGGTGCATGCAGGGCTTGCCTCGACGAAGCTGTCCGTTGTCGGCGATGTCGTCGTGGATCAGCGCGCCCGACTGGAAATGCTCGATGGCTGCCGCGGCGCTGCGGGCGCTCTCAAAGCTACCGCCCACTGCGGTTGCGGCGAGCATACAGATAAGCGGGCGGTGGCGCTTGCCGGCGTTGGCCGTAAAAGCCGAGAGCGGCGCGTACAGGTAGCGCTCGATATCGGCAGAGGTCGCCTGTCCGTCAAAGAACGTGGCCAGATAGTCGTTAATCTGGTCAAAGTGCTGGGCTAAAAAGCTGGTAAACGGACTGGACACGGGTTCTCGCATTCTTTCTGAGGTTGCGTTGATGCAATATGCAGACAACATATTGCCACATTAGGGCGTTTGGCGCGGCAGTTTTGGCGATTTGGGACAACGGGCGTGCGTTTGATGGAGCGCGCCTAAATCAGCCCAAAATGCTCGAGCGCCGCAACGACACCGTCGTGATCGACGGTGTCGGTCACGTAATCGGCCTTATCCTTGAGATAGTCCGGCGCATTGCCCATGGCGATACCGACATCGACGGCGTTCATCAGCGAGACGTCATTGCTGGCGTCGCCGATGCCGTATACGGTTCCGTGGTGGGGATCGAGGGCGTCGAGTACAGACTGGATGCCCCCGCGCTTCGTGCATTCGCGGGGCGAGATTTCGGTTACCTCGAGTTCGAGCTCGTTAAAGCGCAGCAGCGGCTCAAGTGCCTTATCTTGAGCGATGTGGTTGGCGAGTGATGTAGACATCAAGATCTTGTAGACACTGTAATGTTGCAGCTGCGTGACTGCGTCGCCCAGGGTGCGCGCGTATCCGGGAGCATCGGGCGCATCGGCACCCATGCGCACGACGCCGTTGAGGCCCTCAAAGCGGATGACCTCGCCCGATTGCTCAAGGTAGGGGGCAAGACGCTGCAGCATACTGGGCGTCATCGACAGATCGCGAATTGCGTGTCCGTTGATCTCGGCGTAACCGCCCGCAAGACAGACGATGCCGGTCCAAGGCAGCTCAAGAAGTTTGGGGTGGATGCAGCTCAGGGTGCGTCCCGTGCAGATAAAGGCCATGTTGCCGTTGGCGACAAACTCGCGGATTGCCTGCGAAACCGCCTCGTTGGGATAGGGGGAGAGGTCCCGCTCGTCTTCGGGAAGGTCTTGGGCGAGCCTGGGGTCTTGCCAGGCGAGCGTTCCGTCGATATCGAAGAAGCAAATAGAGCCGCGCTTATGGGCTGCGCTGGCGGCAGGGGAGGCCGAGGTGGTGGGCACAAATTCCGGCTCGAGGCCCATGATCTGGTCAAAATGCTCTTTAACGCGGGGAACGGAGATGCCGATGACCACCTGGGCGGTCTTGCCCGTAATGATGAGGCCCTTGGCGCCCACCGCGACAAACGACGCGTTATCTGCAACGATGGAAGGGTCTGCGACCTCGACGCGCAGGCGCGTGGCGCAGTTGGTTGCGCCCACGATATTGCCAACGCCACCTAAAAGCTGAATTACCCGCTCAGCGAGGACGTGATCTTGATCGGATCGACTATCGACCTCGTCATTGGGGGATTGCTCTTTGGCAAAGTCGCTTCCCGTTAAACAATCGATTGCCGCGCGATTGGCAACATGATCCTCGCGGCCCGGTGTCTTAAGGTCATAGACCAAGATGAGTGCTCGAAAACTAACAAAAAAGATGAGGCTAAAGGCAAGGCCGATACCGAGCGCCAAAAGATAGGCACCGGCATGCGTGCGCATGAGCGGAATAAAGTTGAAGGCTGCCATCTCCATCAGGCCGCCCGAGAAGATGCCGACGATGCCAAAGAGATTCATGGTTGTGGCAAGGCAAGACGATAAGACGGCGTAGAGCAAAAAGAGCCCGGGGTGGGTGAACATAAAGAGAAACTCGAGTGGCTCGGTAACGCCGCAAACCACCGAGGCGATGATGGCGGGAACAAGGATGACCCTGAGGCCGGCGCGGCGCTCGGGTTTTGCGGTGGAGTAGAACGCAGCTGCGATGGCAGGAAGGCCAAAGAGCTTGACCCAGCCGGTGGCGGTAAAACCGGCCCACGGCGCAAGCTCATTAAGGGGGCGCGTGCTATGGGAGAGGATGGGGAGCAAACTGCTCCACGTGGCGTAGATGCCGTCGTTAATGACCAGGTTGTCGTAGTAGATCGGCATGTAGAGCAGGTGGTGCAGGCCAAAGGGCTCGAGTGCTCGTTCTAAAAAGACAAAGATGCCCACGCCAAAGGGACCGACGCCTGCAAGCGCGTGACGCAGCGTATCGGTTACATCGTATACGTAGGGCACGATGGCGGCCGAGATAGCAGCAAGGGCAAACACGGCAAAAAAGCTGATGAGGTAGACCAGCGAGGAGCCCGAGAAGGTGCCGAGCCAATCGGGAACCTTGGCATCGTAGAAGCGGTCATGGATGGCAACGACGGTTGCCGATACCGCCAGCGGGCCGATAATGCCGGTGTCGAGCGTCTTGATGCCGTCGATGACGGTGATACCGCTGGCGGAGGTCAAAGATGACGGGTACTCAAGTCCAAGGTTGTCTCCGCTCAGCTTAATGATCTCGCTCAAAAAGAAGCAGTAGGCAAAATAGGCGACGAGAGCCTCGAGACAGCAACGAGCCGGCTGTTTTTGGGCAAGACCGATGGGCAGCGCTACGGCAAAAAGGAGCGGGAGGCGTTTAAAGACCGTCCACGAGCCGCGCTGGATGATGGTCCAAAAAACGTACCAAGGGGTTCCGTATACGGCGAGATCGCCGACGATGTCCGCAGTCGTTGCGAGAGCGGAGACGCCGACCATGAGGCCTGATATAGAAAACAGCATGGCGGGCGCGAACATTGCCCCGCCAAAGCGTTGGATTTTTTGCAGCATGTTCTGCCTTCCGAATATCGAGGCGCGTTGCGCGTGGGGAAACGTTTAAACAATGGATTCATTGTAGAGGACCAGACGATTGTCGTACCGGCAGTTTTGAGCGAAACCGATTTGGGCATGACAGAAACCGTCAACGGTTAAATCCTGTCGCTTTACCGATATTCGGTTTAAACAACTTTAAGAAATGCTATCGTGCCTAGCCGGAAATGAATAATGTAGAGGTGAAACAATGCCAAAAGCGATATACGAAGGAATCTACCGAGAAATACGCTCGCGCATCATTAATGGGACCTATGCGTTTCAGGAGATGCTGCCAACCGAAGCCGAGCTGACCGCGGAGTTCGGATGCACTCGCAATACCGTCCGTCGCGCCTTGAGTATGCTGGCCGACGGGATGTTTGTGCAGCCCATACACGGCAAGGGCGTGCGCGTTATTTGGCTTAAGGGCGAAACCGACATGTTGGGCGCACTCGAAGAGGTTGAGTCGTTTGGCGAGTTTGCAAAGCGCAACAATGCCGTTGCATCGACGGATGTTAAGTCTTTCGAACATCTGGTTTGCACCGAGCAACTCTCTCGTCACCTGGGCTTTAAGGTGGGCGAGGAGTTGATTCGCGTAGTGCGTGTCCGAAGCCTCAACGGCAACGCGCGCCAAGTGGACCATGGCTATTTTTTGGCGTCGATCGCCAAGGGCCTGACTCCCGAGATCGCGGCAGATTCTATTTACGGCTATCTGGAGCACAAGCGCGGTGTCAAAGTGATGGCGAGCCGTCGTACGGTGAGTGTCGAGCTCGCCAACGATGAGGACTGCAGCTATCTTGACCTCGGCAAATACAACTGCGTTGCCGTCATGGAGAGTCAGTCGTACACCTCGGATGGCATCTTGTTTGAGGTGACGCACACTCGCACACACCCCGAGATCTTCCATTACCGCGTCAATTCCAAGCGATAGCCGGCTAGCTCGCAGCCTGACGAGACTCATGGCCTCAAAGAGAAAACGCCCGGTCAAACCGACGGTACATCGGCTTGACCGGGCGTTTTCTCTGCATTCGATAACAAATAATTGTTTATACAAAACTTGTCAAGTATCAAGTTGAAATTACCGTTCACCGAAGTTTTTCTACCGCTCTAGTAATACTTGTTCAAACAACTAGCCAAATAGCGTATTGTACAAATCAGCAAAAGGGGCAAAGTCCCCGAGCCAATCTCCGAAGGCGGCGGCAAAGGGTGCCGCCACGGTGTGAAAGGGTGGATTGTAATGAAGAACGAAATGAGCAGAAGGCAGTTCCTGGGCTTTGCTGGTTCCGCGGCTGCGGTTCTTGGTCTGGGTCTCGTGGGCTGCGGCGGTTCTGCCGGCTCCGGCTCCTCTGCTTCTGGTGACGCTGCCGAGGTCTACTTCCTCCAATTCAAGCCCGAGGTCGACAAGGAGTGGAAGGAGATCGCCAAGGCCTATAAGAAGGAGAAGGGCGTCGAGGTCAAGATCGTGACCGCCGCCTCCAACACCTACGAGGAGAAGCTCAAGTCCGAGATGTCCAAGAGCTCCGCTCCGACCCTGTTCCAGGTCAACGGCCCCACCGGTCTTAAGAACTGGAAGGATTACTGCGCCGACCTGTCCGATACCAAGCTCCGCGGTGAGCTCATTGACGACTCCCTGGCTCTGCAGTCCGACGGCAAGGATCTGGGTATCGACTGGGTCCAGGAGAGCTACGGCATCATCTACAACAAGCAGCTGCTCGAGAAGGCTGGCTACAAGGCCGAGGACATCAACTCCTTCGACAAGCTGAAGGCTTGCGCCGACGACATCCAGGCCCGCAAGGACGAGCTTGGCATTGAGGGTGCCTTCACTTCTGCTGGTATGGATGACTCCTCCAGCTGGCGCTATACCACCCACCTCGCCAACCTCCCGCTCTACTACGAGTTCGAGAAGGAGCACAACCAGGAGGACGACGAGATCAAGGGCGAGTATCTCGACAACTTCAAGCAGATTTTCGACCTGTACATCACCGACTCCACCTGCGATCCTTCGCAGCTTGCCTCCAAGACCGGCGATGACGCCACCAACGAGTTCGCAACCGGCAAGGCCGTCTTCTATCAGAACGGCTCCTGGGCTTACTCTGACCTCACCAAGGCCGGCATGACCGACGATCAGATTGGCATGATGCCGATTTACATCGGTGTCGACGGCGAGGAGAACCAGGGCCTGTGCTCCGGCGGCGAGAACTACTGGTGCGTCAGCTCCCAGGCTTCCGAGGATGCCCAGAAGGCCACCGAGGACTTCATGTATTGGTGCGTCACTTCTGACACCGCCACCAGCATCATCGCTGACAAGATGGGTCTGACTGCTCCGTTCAAGAGCGCTAAGGAGACCACCAACGTCTTCTCGCAGCAGGCCGTTGCCATGGCCAAGGACGGCAAGAAGACCGTCGCTTGGGACTTCGTCTACATCCCCTCTGAGGAGTGGAAGAAGAACCTCAAGCAGGCTCTGATCGCCTATGCTGCCGACAACAGCAAGTGGGACGGCGTCAAGAACGCCTTCGTCGATGGCTGGAAGACCGAGAAGGCTGCTTCCGAGTAAGCAGTTGCTGCCCAAGCTATCTGATTAGCGACAGGGGGCGGGCAGACGTTGGTTTGCCCGCCCCCTGCATATTGAAAGGACCCTTCTATGGGCAAAGCACTCAAGCGCTGGTGGCCGCTCTTTATGCTGCCCACGTGTCTGGCGTTTATGATCGGGTTCGTGATCCCCTTTATCCAGGGTTTCTATCTCTCGTTCTGCCAGTTTATTACCATCAACAACACGCACTTTGTCGGTATCGAGAACTACGTGCGCGCACTGTCCGATCCGCAGTTTGCCACGTCGTTCTTCTTTACCGTGGCGTTTGCCTTCCTGTCGACGGTGCTCATCAACGTGATCGCCCTCGCCATCGCGCAGGCGCTCACCCGCAAAGCGCTCAAGGGCACCAACATCTTCCGTACGATCTTCTTTATGCCTAACCTGATCGGCGGCATCGTGCTGGGCTACATCTGGCAGATTCTGATCAACTGCCTGCTCTCCAACGTGGGCGCCCAGCTCATCGCTCTTAACTCTGCTGCTGGCTTCTGGGGCCTTATCATCCTGACCCTGTGGCAGCAGGTCGGCTACATGATGATCATCTACATCGCTGGTCTGCAGTCCATTCCGTCCGACTACATCGAGGCCGCCAAGGTCGACGGCGCTACGGCATGGCAGACGTTTTGGAAGGTTAAGATCCCTAACCTGATGCCGACCATCACCATCTGCCTGTTCCTGTCCATCACCAACGGCTTTAAGCTGTTCGACCAGAACCTCGCCCTTACCGGCGGCGCCCCCGCGCACTCCACCGAGATGCTCGCCCTGAACATCTACAACACGTTCTATTCGCGTGCCGGTATCGCATGGCAGGGCATTGGTCAGGCCAAGGCGGTTATCTTCTGCATCCTGGTCGTGGCCATCTCCATGATCCAGCTTAAGGCCACGAGGTCCAAGGAGGTGCAGCAGTAATGAAACGCGATAAGGTTATCAACCGCGCGCTCTCGATTTTCTTTACGATCCTGTCGCTCGCGTGGATCTACCCCGTGTTCATGATTGCGCTTAATTCTTTTAAGAAAGCGACCGCAATCAGCACCACCACGGCATTCGATCTGCTCACGCCCGAGACGTTCAACGGCCTCGCAAACTACATGCACGCCCTTAACGAGCAGGGCTTTGCCTCGGCATTTATGTACTCGCTCATCATCACGGTCACGTCGGTCGTGCTGATCTTGGTGTGCTGCTCCATGTGCGCTTGGTACGTGGTTCGTGTCAACAACAAGATCTCGAACTTCTTCTATTACCTGTTCGTGTTCTCGATGGTCGTGCCGTTCCAGATGCTCATGTTCACGCTGTCCAATTTGGCGGACCGCATCGGCTTCAACACGCCGTTCAACATCTGCTTTATCTACCTCGGCTTTGGCGCGGGCCTGGCGGTCTTTATGTTCGCCGGCTTTGTAAAGAACATTCCGCTCGAGATCGAAGAGGCGGCCATGATCGACGGCTGCAACCCGGTCCAGGTGTTCTTTAAGATCGTCCTTCCCATCATGAAGCCCACCTATCTTTCGGTCGGCATCCTCGAGACCATGTGGGTCTGGAACGACTATCTGCTGCCCTACCTTACGCTCGACTCCACCAAGTACAAGACCATTCCTATCTTGATCCAGTACTTCCGCGGCGGCTACGGCCACGTCGAGCTCGGCCCCATGATGGCCTGCATCATGATGGTCGTTATCCCCATCGTTATCATGTACATCCTCTGTCAGAAGTACATCATCGACGGCGTGGTGGCAGGTGCCGTCAAGGGCTGATACCGTAACTGTTTTGCAAGTTTCTGCGGCGCCCCTCAGCGCGGCGCCGCATATCGAAAGGTAGAGACATGGCCGAGATCGTTCTCAAACATGTTCAGAAGGTGTATCCCAACAACGAGTCAAAAAAGAAGGGCTTCTTTGGCAAAAAGAAGAAGACCGAGGAGAAGAAGCACAACCTCAAGGTTACCGAGGACGGTGTGCTCGCTGTAGAGGACTTTAACCTCACCGTTCACGACCAGGAGTTCGTCGTCCTCGTTGGCCCCTCTGGCTGCGGTAAGTCCACGACGATGCGCATGGTCGCCGGCCTGGAGGACATTACCTCGGGCGATGTGCTCATCGACGGCAAGCGTGTCAACGACGTGGCGCCCAAGGACCGCGACATCGCCATGGTGTTCCAGAGCTACGCTCTGTACCCCAATATGACGGTGTACGAGAACATGGCATTTACGCTCGAGCTCAAGAAGGTTCCCAAGGACGAGATCGACCGCAAGGTTCGCTCTGCTGCCGAGATTCTGGGCATTACCGAGTACCTCGACCGTAAGCCCAAGGCGCTCTCCGGCGGCCAGCGCCAGCGTGTCGCTATCGGCCGCGCCATCGTGCGTGACCCCAAGGTCTTCCTGATGGACGAGCCGCTGTCCAACCTGGACGCCAAGCTTCGTAACCAGATGCGTGCCGAGCTCATTAAGCTGCGCCACGAGATCAAGGGCACGTTCATTTATGTTACTCACGACCAAACCGAGGCTATGACCCTCGGTGACCGTATCGTGGTCATGAAGGACGGCGTCGTCCAGCAGATCGCCACCCCGCAGGAGGTCTTCAACCATCCCGCGAACATCTTCGTCGCCGGCTTTATCGGCGTGCCGCAGATGAACTTCTTCAATGCCCAGCTGGTGCGCTCGGGCAACGGCTTTACCGTCAAGACCGAGGATATGAACGTGGCGCTCGCCCCCGAGACCTGCGCTCAGCTTGCTCTCAACTGGGACGGCGGCGACGTGAAGGAGATCACGGCCGGCGTGCGCCCCGAGCAGATTCTGCTTGCCGACAAGGACGAGGAGGGCGCGCTCCAGGGTACCGTCGAGGTGACCGAGCTCATGGGTTCGACCGAGCATGTCCACGTGACCGCTCCCGATGGCCAGTTCGTCCTGATTATCCCCGTCGTCGACCTCGAGGCCAAGGGCGCGCTCAAGGCTGGTGACACCATCTGGTTCAAGTTTGAGAAGAACGCGACCCACCTCTTCGATAAGGTCTCTGGCAAGAACCTTATCTAGGCCCGGTGCAACCAGGCCCTTCCTTTGGGCGACTGCGGTATTGCCATCCTTTTGCCGTGGTCACATATAAGGCTCCCCTCCCGTTCACTGGGCGAGAGGGGAGCCTTTCTTTGTGTTGGGATTGTCTGACCGGTCGTTTGTCTCGATCTGTAACAGGTAGGGCCGATTTCGAACGTTAGATGTTACAGATCGAGATAAACCCAAGGGGAGGGGCCGGTATGTCTCGATCTGTAACAGCTGGGACCGTTTTGGTTGAGTAGTTGTTACAGATTGAGATTGTTTGGTCGAGGCGGGCCACAGGCAACACGCGGGCAAAAAAACGGAGCCGCGTTGCCGCGACTCCGCTTTCAAGAGGATGGGTAAGGGAAGCGAAATTAGCTCAGGTGCCAAATCTCGTCGTTGTACTGGGAGATCGTGCGGTCAGACGAGAAGGTGCCGGCGTTGGCGATATTGATGAGCGTCTTGCGCATCCAGGCGTCCTGGTCCTCGTAGTCGGCCAACACGCGCTCCTTGGTCTGGATGTACTCCTCGATGTCGAGCAGGGCCATAAACCAGTCCTTGCCCTTAATGTCATCGTGCAGGCGCTGCAGGCGCTCGGCGTTGCCGGTCGCCATAAAGGCCGGGTTGGTGATGAAGTCCACCAGCAGCTTGATGCCGGGCTTGCGGTAGAGCACACCGGCGTCATAGGTGCCGTCGGCATAGAGCTGCTCGACCTGTTTGGACGAGGCACCAAAGGTATAGATATTCTCGTCGCCCACGAGCTCGGCAATCTCCACGTTGGCGCCGTCAAGCGTGCACAGGGTTAGGGCGCCGTTGAGCATGAACTTCATGTTGGAGGTGCCGCTCGCCTCCTTGGAGGCCAGGCTGATCTGCTCGGAGATATCAGCGGCGGGGATCACGCGCTCGGCGGCGGTGACGTTGTAGTTCTCGATCATGACAACCTGCAGGTAGGGAGCCACGTCGGGGTCGTTGGCGATCCACTGCGACAGCGTCAGAATCAGATGGATGATGTCCTGCGCGATAGTGTAGGCAGGTGCCGCCTTGCCGCCAAAGATGATGGTGACGGGGTGCTTAGGTCTGTTGCCGTTCTTGATATCGAGGTACTTCCAGATGATGTAGAGCGCGAGCATCTGCTGGCGCTTGTACTCGTGGATGCGCTTGACCTGGACGTCGATGATGGCGTTGGAGGGAATGGTCACGCCCTGCTCGAGCGCCATGAACTGGCGCATGATGGCCTTGGCCTCGACCTTGGTGGCGGCCAGGCGCTCAAGAACGTCCTTGTCGTCGGCGAACTTGGCGAGTTTGCTCAGATCGCCGGTGCTGCGCCAATTGGTGCCGATCACATCGTCTAGTAGGCTGGCGAGCGCGGGGTTAGCGCCATGGATCCAGCGGCGGAAGGTGATGCCGTTGGTCTTGTTGGAGAACTTCTCGGGATAAATCTCGTAGAACGGATGAAGCTCGGTGTCCTCCAGGATCTTGGTGTGGAGTGCGGCGACGCCGTTGATGGAGAAGCCAAAGTGGATGTCCATGTGGGCCATGTGGACGGTGTCGTGCTCGTCGATGATGGCGACGCGCGGATCGTCGTGCTCGCCTTTGGCGACCTCGTCAAGCTTGACGATGATGTCGGCGATGGCGGGAGAGACCTTTTGTAGGCTTGCGAGCGGCCACTTCTCGAGCGCTTCGGCAAGAATCGTGTGGTTGGTGTAGGCGACCATGGAACGTACGATGGAAACGGCCTCGTCAAACTCAATGCCGTGCTCGGTGGTGAGCAGGCGAATGAGCTCGGGGATGACCATGGTGGGGTGCGTATCGTTGATCTGGACCACGGCGTAATCGGCCAGGTCGTGCAGGTTGCTGCCGCGCTCGATGGCCTCGTCAATCAGGAGCTGGGCGGCGTTGCTCACCATGAAGTACTCCTGGTAGATGCGAAGCAGGCGGCCCTGCTCGTCGGAGTCATCCGGATAGAGGAACAACGTGAGGTTCTTGGCGATCTGGGTCTTGTCGAAGTCGATGGAGCTGCCGGGGACCATGCTGTCGTCGACACTTGCCAGGTCAAACAGGCGCAGGCGGTTCTTGGTGGACCGGCCGTAACCGGGCACATCGATGTTGACGAGCTTGGAGGTGACGGCAAAATCGCCGAACTCGACGGTGTAGGAGCGGTCATCATCGATCAGAATGTCCTGCTCGTCGAGCCACTCGTCGGGGACGGCCTTCTGCTGGTTGGCGACAAAGCGCTGGCGGAACAGGCCGTAGTGGTAGTTGAGACCAACGCCGTCGCCGGTGAGACCCAGCGTGGCGATGGAGTCCAGGAAGCACGCGGCCAAACGGCCCAGGCCGCCATTGCCCAGCGACGGCTCGACCTCAAACTCCTCGATCTTGTTGAGGTCGTGGCCCGCGGCGGTGAGCTGGTCCTTAACCTCGTCGTAGATGCCGAGGTCGATCATGTTGTTGATGAGCAGCTTGCCGATCAAAAATTCGGCGGAAATGTAATAGAGCTTTTTCTTGCCGTTGTTGAGCGGGCGGGCGGCGGAGCGCTCCTGCACGAGTTTGACCAGTAGCTTGTAAATGCGACGGTCGTCGAGCTGCTCGAGCGAGGTGCCAAAAGACTGCTCGGCGAGTTCCATGAGGTTAATTTGGGGCATGTTTTCTCCTGTGATGGGTTGTTTCATGTCTGCAATTCATAAGAAGCCCGCGCGAGGGGATTGGGGTGGCCTCGCGCGGGAAAAGCAAGCGCGTCCGCACGGTGGGGAGGGGTCGGGCGCGGTAGCTCCTATTGAGGAAGCTCGATTTCGGCTTCCGACGGGATGCGGAAGTAGGTCTCGGTCCAGTCGGTGAGTTTGTGCTCGAGCTCGCGGGTGATGGCGCCGCCGAGCATGCGCCAGGTCCAGTTGCCGCCCAGCGTGGCAGGGGTGTTGATGCGCGCCTCGTTGCCCAAGTTGAGCAGATCCTGCATGGTGTAGATGCACGTGTCGCTCACGCTGGCGGCGATGGTGCGATTGAGTGCATCTGCCATGGGTTCGCCGGCCTGCTGATGGGTGTACAGGGCTGCCTGCTCACGCTGACGCGGGGTGGCCGTTCCCTCAAACCAACCGCGCGCCGTCTCGTTGTCGTGGGTGCCCACATAGGCGACGGTGTTGGCGATGTAGTTATGCGGCAGGTAGTACGAGTTGGTACCCTCAAAGGCAAACTGCAGGATCTTCATGCCGGGGAAGCCCGAGTTGTCGCGCATGTCGATGACGCCGGGGGTGAGGAAGCCCAGGTCCTCGGCGATGATGGGCAGCGTGCCGAGCTTTTCCTCGAGCGTCTTGAAGAACTTGAGGCCGGGACCCTGCGTCCACGAACCGTAGGACGAATCGGGCGAGGAGAACGGCACCTCCCAATAGGCCTCGAAGCCGCGGAAGTGATCCAGGCGGATGACGTCGTACATGTCGAGGGCGGCGCGAATGCGGCCCTCCCACCAGGAGAAGCCGTCGGACTCCATGGCGTCCCAGTCGTAGATGGGGTTGCCCCAGTACTGGCCGGTGGCCGAGAACTGGTCGGGCGGCGTGCCGGCGACGCTCACGGGATTGCCGGCGGCGTCGATCTTAAAGAGCTCAGGCGTCGCCCACATCTCGACGGAGTCACGCGAGACATAGATGGGCAGGTCGCCGATGATGAGAATGTCGCGCTCGTTGGCATAGGCCTTGAGGCGGCTCCACTGGCGATCGAAGAAGTACTGCGTCATCTGGTGGTAGAGCATACGCGCCGGATGGTCGGCGCAGACCTTGGCGGAAGCCTCGCCGCGGGTGCGGAGCTCCGCGGGCCACTCCCAAAACGCCTTGAGACCGCACTCCTCTTTGACGGTCATGAACTCACAGTAGGGGATGAGCCAGTCCTCGTTGGCCTGGATAAAGTCATCGAAATCGGCCGGCTTGTCGGCAGCAAAGCGCTCAGCGGCTCGGTCGAGAATCTGACGGCGGCCACCAAAGATAGCACCGTAGTCGACATTGCTGGGGTCGGATCCCAGATACACGCCATCGATATCGCGCTGCTCCAGATACCCTGCCTCGATAAGCTCGGCAAAGTCGATAAAGTTGGGGTTGCCTGCGCGGGCCGAGAACGACTGATAGGGCGAATCGCCATAGCTGGTCGTCGTAAGGGGCAGAATCTGCCAGTAATGTTGTTTGCACGAGGCGAGAAAATCGACGAAGTCGTAGGCATTCCAGCCAAAGCCGCCGATTCCGTATGGTCCGGGCAGAGATGAGACGGGCATGAGGACGCCGCTTGCACGCTCCATGAATGCGCTCACCAACCTTCTTGTTGTGGGGTCGGCCTGCCGATGGGTGTGCAGTCCGCCTCCGATGTTCTGATTCGATACGCCTATTGTAAAACATGTTGTTTAAACATGTACAGGCAAGATAAAAAAGTTGGTCGATTTTCGGCGAATGGTTACATGCCATGAAAAAGCCCCGACCTCACAACGTGAGATCGGGGCAAGAGCGGTATGTAGGTTTTTGCTACTCGGCGTCGGCGAAGCCGTTGGGGTTGTGGCTCTGCCAGTTCCAGCTATCGCGGCACATGTCCGCGATGTCGTACTGGGCCTTCCAGCCCATCATGCGCTCGGCCTTGGAGGCATCGCACCAGTTGGCAGCGATGTCGCCGGCGCGGCGCTCGCGGATCACGTAGGGCAGCTCCTTGCCACAAGCCTTGGAGAAGGCGGCGACGACCTCGAGTACCGAGGTGCCGGTGCCGGTGCCCAAGTTAAAGATCTCGACGCCGGTCTTGCCGTTCATCCAGTTGAGGGCGGCCACGTGACCAGATGCCAGATCGCACACGTGGATGTAATCGCGCACGCCGGTGCCGTCGGGGGTGGGGTAGTCGTTGCCAAAGACCTGAACGGCCTCGAGCTTGCCCACGGCGACCTGGGCGACATAGGGCACCAGGTTGTTGGGGATGCCCTTGGGATCCTCGCCGATCAGGCCCGACGGATGGGCGCCGATGGGGTTGAAGTAACGGAGTAGCACGACGTCCCACTCGGGGTCGGCGGTGTGGACGTCCATAAGGATCTGCTCGATCATCCACTTGGTCCAACCATAGGGGTTGGTCGCGGGCTTCTTAGGATCCTCCTCGGTGACGGGCGGGTTGTCCGGGTCGCCGTAGACGGTCGAGGAACTCGAGAAGATGATGGACTTGCAGCCATGGTTGCGCATGACGTCGATGAGCACCAGGGTGTTCTCGATGTTGTTGTGGTAGTACTCGACGGGCTTGCTCACCGACTCGCCGACGGCCTTAAAACCGGCGAAGTGGATGACGCGGTCGATCTGATGGGTATCGAAGATCTTGTTCATTGCATCGCGGTCGAGCACGTTGGCCTCGTAGAAGGTGAGGTTCTTGGCGGCCTCGTCGCCCACGATGGTCTTGACGCGGTCGACGGCGACGGCGCTGGAGTTGGAGAGATCATCGACGATGACGACCTGGTAGCCACCCTCGAGCAGCTGAACGACGGTGTGCGAGCCGATAAAGCCGGCGCCACCGGTAACGAGGACGCAGGTGCCTTTGGGGTCGAGTGCTTTGGACATGTAGTCTCCTATCGAATCAGGAACACTTCTTCAGGGGAGTATAGCGCAGGCAGGGACGCCCAAATCGTGCGCTGTAGGAAAAGCAGAGGATTGTGCTAACGTACTCATAGAAGAGCTTGCGTACGCATAACCTGATCTTTGACATTTGCTTACGAGCCGCTGACCTTGTAGTTTCCTGCCGTTCGTGGAAATCGTTGGGACGCGCCATATGTACGCTAATATGTATGAGTTGAGCGACATATAAATAAGCATGTAACGGAGTACATATGTCACCAAACAGCGATTCTATCCTTTCCCAGGAGCTCTCGCGCCGCACTGCCCTCAAGGCCCTGTTCGGCGCCGCTTCTGCGGCAGTTCTTTTTGGCCTGCCCGCTCGCGCCCATGCGGCGGAGGCTTCCAAAGAAACCACCGATAAACTGAATGCCGCCCAGGCCCAGCTCGACGAGGTTCAGGCCCAGCTCGACAGCATCGCAAATGAGTATGCGGCGCTGGCCAACAAGAATGCCCAGACCCTCAACGACATCGAGAATGTCCAGGGCAAGATTGACGACACGCAGGCCCAGATCGATGAAAAGAAGGCCGAGCTCAAGAAGAAGCGCAACGACCTTTCCGATCGCGTGGCCGCCAGCTACAAGTCCGGCGGCACGAACATCCTGTCGCTGCTGCTGGCCTCTGGCTCGTTTGAGGAACTCGTCGCCAACGCGCATTACGTTGAGAAGATCAACAAGAGCGACCGCGACGCCATCGAGGACATTCAGACCATCCAGGAAGAGCTCGATGCGCAAAAGACCGAGCTCGAGTCGCAGAAGGCCGACTTAGAGAAGCTCAAGGACCAGCAGACTGCCCAGATGCAGGACATGCAGGCCAAGCAGCAAGAAGTCCAGACCGTGCTGAACGGTCTTTCCGACGACGTCAAGGAGCTCATGGCTCAGCGCGATTCCGAGATCCTCGCTGCCGCCCAGGCTGAGGAGGCCGCTAGGAAGGCTGCCGCTGCCGCGAACAAGAACAATTCCTACTCGGGTGGTTCGAGCTCGGGTGGTGGATCGTACGCGCCCGGAACTCCGCAGCAGAATGCCGGCTCGGGCAAGCAGCAGGCTGTCGTCAACGCGTGCTACTCCACGCCTTCGCCGGGTCAGAACTGGTGCGCGGCGTGGGTCACCAATGTCTTCCGTAACGCCGGCGTTGGCTACTTTGGAGGCAATGCGTGCGACATGTTTAACGCCTGGTGCTATAGCTCCGACCGCTCGGCGCTGCAGGTGGGCATGATCGTGGCCGATTCCTCGCACAGCGGCACGGGTGCTCCGGGCCTTATCTACGGTCATGTGGGTATCTACGTTGGCGGCGGCATCGTTATGAGCAACGAGGGTGCCATTACATCGAAGTCGCTCGATTCGTTCATTAGCTTTTATGGTACTGGCTCTGGCGTGCGCTGGGGCTGGCTTGGCGGTATTGCGCTGTCGTAGCTGCGGTTTGAAGTAAGTTGGTCCGGGACCGCGGGCGAGGCACACCGGACTGGGTTATCTGAATAAATATGGCGAAGGCCCCTTTCGGGGCCTTCTTTGTTAAAGGAATTCGCCTACTCGGTGGACTTCGGGTTCTAGGTCTACGTTGAATTGGTCTTTGACGGTTGCCTGGATGTGGCGGATGAGTTCGTCGACATCGGCGGCGGTGGCGTGGTCGGCGTTGACGATGAAGCCGCAGTGCTTTTCGCTCACCTGGGCGCCGCCGACAGCGTGACCGCG
>CALHJX010000197.1:0-7016 GCA_938033385.1 uncultured Collinsella sp.
AGGACACCCGCGCCGTCGATCTGCTGCGCGAGGAGGCCGAGCTGGATCAGCGCCCGCGTGTTGGCGACGATGCCGAGCTGTTCGAGCGCCTGCGTGCCCTGCGCAAGGAGATTTCGACCGAGCTGGAGATGGCGCCGTACATGGTCTTCTCCGACAAGGCCCTGCGCGGCCTGTGCCGTCTGCGCCCTCAGACACGCGACGAGCTTATCCAGGTCAACGGCATCGGCGAGAAAAAGGCCGACGCCTTTGGCGAGCAGTTTATGGCGGCGATTGAAGAGTTTGAGTCCGAGTATGCACGGAATGGAGCATAACGATGACATCCGACGATAAAACCGAGCGCACTGAGGTGTCCGCCGTGCCGCTGTACCAGCAGGTTATGGACGACCTAAAGGGCGAGATCGCGCGTGGCGTGTACGCATCCGGCTCGCGCATTCCTTCCGAGATAGAGCTCGCGAAGTCTTACGGCGTGGGGCGCGTCACCGTGCGCCGCGCCATCGAGGAGCTGTCGCGCGCGGGGTATCTCAACCGCCAGCAGGGGAGGGGCACGTTTGTGTGCGCGCCCAAGCTCAAGCGCAAGATTGTCCAGAAGGGTGACGTTCAGAGCTTTTCCGAGGGTTGCGCTGCCAACGACATGGTGGCCGGAGCACGCCTGGTGTCGCGCACGGTGGTTGCGGCGACGCGCGAGGACGCGGCGTTTTTTGGGGTGGAACCCGGCTGCGAGCTCATCGTTGTCGAGCGCGTGCGCACGGCAGATGGCGTGCCCGCCATGCTCGAGAACAACGCCTTTGTGCTGGCCGACCATCCCTATCTGCAGACGCTTGCCGACAAGGACCTCACGGACAATTCCATCTTTGCGCTTGTTGCCGAGCATTCGGGCCGCGCGCCGCTCAAGTCCGACCCCTGTACGGTGGAGATTGCGCTTGCCGATGCTCAGGCGGCCCCGCTGCTGGAGGTGCCGGTTGGCGAGCCGCTGTTTTATATGGAGGCGTACTTTACCGATGCGGACGAGCGCCCTCTGCTGCTCGGGCGCCAAAAGATCGTGGGATCGCGCTACGTGTTCGACATCTAACGTCCACAGATAGAACAATATAGAACAAGTTTGGTGAAATGACTTCACGGGTGTCGTCGTGCGTGCTATAAATAGGACAACATAGAACGACCGCAGGTACGAGCGCCGTCGTTCAAAACCGCCACACAAGGAGGAGCATCACCATGAACGCACACGATCTGATTCAGGAAATTATCGAGCGCAAGGGCAAGATCGAGAACGTATTTTGGATCGCCTGTGGCGGTTCGATGATCGACCTGATGCCGGCCAACGAGCTGCTCAAGCGCGAGGCCACCACGTTTACCTCGACGGTCTACACGGCACGCGAGTTTTGCCTGATGGCCCCCAAGAGCCTAGGGCCGAAGTCGCTCGTTATTGCCTGCAGCCACAGCGGCAACACGCAGGAGGTCGTCGACGGCTGCGAGATGGCGCTGGCAGCCGGCGCCGAGGTCGTTGCCCTCACCGACTGCGAGGGCTCCAAGATCGATAACGGCAAGTGGACCACCTGGGTCTATCCGTGGGGCGAAGGCGTGCCGCAGGCCGAGGTGCCGCAGGGCATCGGCGCTCTGATCGCCGCCGAACTGCTCGACCGGCAGGAGGGTTACGAGGCGCTTGCCGACATGTACGCCGGCCTTAAGCAGATGGATGCCCTGCTGCCCGCTGCCCGCGAGAAAGTCAACGCCGAGCTGGGCGATCGCTTTGCCGAGCTCTGCCAGCAGCATAAGTTCTTCTATATCCTGGGTTCCGGCCCCAACTTTAGCCAGACCTACGCCATGGCCATCTGCTCGCTCATGGAGATGCAGTGGCAGCACTGCTGCTACATCCACTCCGGCGAGTACTTCCACGGCCCGTTTGAGGCCACCGAGCCCGGCGTGTTCTACTTTGTGCAGCTCGGATCGGGCGAGTGCCGCCCTATGGAGGAGCGTGCGCTGGCGTTCCTCAACACGCACACCGACACGGTCATGGTGCTCGATGCGCTCGAGTACGGCGTGGGCGAGGTGCCTGCCAGCGTGCGTTCGTTCCTGGAGCCGATTTTCTTCTACAACATGAGCTGCGAGCTGCGCGCCGCTCGCGGAAAGGTGTTCGACCACAGCCCTGAGATTCGTCGCTACATGGGCATCGAGCAGTACTAGGTAACGGGAAAAGCATTCACCTTCGATTCGCAAGCGAACAGCGTGCGTAAAAAGCGGGCCGCGCCGGTGGGTTTCCGGCGCGGCCCGCTTAGTATCGCGCATAGATTCGCAAGGTTGCGGCAGCCAGCGGCTTACTTGGCGTCGTATGCCTCGGCATCCCACCAGTCGAGTTGGGCGATGTTGTCGCGAATGTGCTGGCAGCTCTTGTGGAAGCCCTCGAGCTCGTGCTCGGAAAGGTCCAGCGTGTAGACCTCCTCGACGCCCTCGGCGCCGATCACGCACGGCAGGGAGGGAAAGATACCCTCCTCGCCATACTGGCCGGTCATGAGCGTGGATGCCGAAAGCACGGCGTGCTCGTTGTGCAACACAGCGGCGCAGACGCGCGCGGCGGAGTTGGCGACGGCGTACTCGGTGCACTGCTTGCCCTGGTAGGTCACATAGCCGCCCTTGCGTGCGAGCTCCTCGACCTCCATGTGGTCGAAGGCATACTTGTCGGGGTTCTCGGCCTGAAGTTCGTTAAGGCTCTTGCCGGCGATGGTTGCGGCCTTAAAGGCTGCCAGCTGGCTAAAGCCATGCTCGCCGATCATGTAGGCGTCGATGGACTTGGGGCTCACGCCGACCTTCTTGGAGATCTCGGTACGCAGGCGGGCAGAGTCCAGGCCGCAGCCCGAGCCGATAATCTTCTTGGGATCGTAGCCGGTCAGATGCCACAGCTCGGTGCACACGACGTCGCAGGGGTTGGAGATGCTCACGAAGATGCCGTCAAAGCCGGCGTCGACGATGCGCTTGGCAAAGGTGCGGGCGGCGTCGGTGGTAAAGAACAGCTCGCCGTCGCGGTTGCCGGCGGCCAGCGCGACCTTGCCGGCGGCGTTGACGATGACGTCGCAGCAGGCTAGCTCCTCGTAGTGGTCATAGCAGTTGACGATCTTGGTGTTGTACGGGACAAACGAAAGGGAGTCGCGCAGGTCCTGGACCTCGGACGTCACCTTGGCCTCGTTGATATCGCACAGGTACAGCTCATCGGCAATGCCCTGCATGAGCAGGCTGTTGGCGACATGTGCTCCTACGTGGCCCTGGCCGACCACACCGATCTTACGCGTCTGGTACATATATGTATCCTTTCGGCCGAGTTTTTCGCGTCGAACCATTGTAGCGTCCTGTTGCCACTTTGCTAGGCTAAAGCGCCATAGATTTTTGGCATGCCTTAATCTCTACTTTTGGAGCGATTTGGGCCGCTGACGGTATCGCTGGGCGATGTGCTCGCGCGGACGGGGCCGCTCGTTGTACCATAGCTGCAACTGACTCGTAAGGAGCATCCATGCCCATTCGCATCCCCGACGCCCTCCCTGCCGCCGCGCAGCTCGAGAGCGAGAACATCTTTGTCATGACCGAGTACCGCGCGCTGCACCAAGACATCCGCCCGCTGCGCGTGCTCATCCTCAACCTCATGCCCACCAAGATTGCCACCGAGACGCAGATCATGCGCAAGCTCTCCAACACACCGCTGCAGGTGGAGGTGGACCTGCTGCGCACTAAAACGCACGAGGCCACGCACGTGAGCGCCGGCCACCTGGAGACGTTCTACCGCACGTTCGACGACATCCGCGACATCCACTACGACGGCCTGATCATCACGGGCGCGCCGGTGGAACAGATGCCGTTCGAGGAGGTCGACTACTGGCCCGAGCTCTGCCAGATCATGGATTGGTCCACCACGCACGTGCACTCTACGCTGCACATTTGTTGGGGCGCGCAGGCGGGGCTCTACCATCATTACGGTATCCAGAAGTACGACCTGCCGGCAAAGGCGAGCGGTGTGTTCGAGCATTATCTGGTGAAGCCGCAAAGCCCGCTGGTCCGCGGCTTTGACGACCGTTTCTATGCCGTGCATTCGCGCAACACCGATGTGCGCCGCGAGGACGTAGAGGCCGAGCCGCAGCTTGAGGTCGTGGCCGTGTCCGACGAGGTGGGCCTGTACATCGTCAAGTCGACCGACAGCCGTCGCTTCTTTGTCTTTGGCCATCCCGAGTACGATACCGACACGTTGCGCTTGGAGTACGAGCGCGACGTGAAGCGCGGACTCAACCCGGAGGTGCCGGCGCATTACTTCCCGAATGACGACCCCACCGCCGAGCCGCGTAACGTCTGGCGCAGCCAGGCTCAGCTGTTCTACACTAACTGGCTCAACTACTACGTCTACCAGACCACGCCCTACGACCTGGCCCGCGCCGGCGAGGAGCACTAGGCTGCGGCTGTGGCTGCTGCCGTGACGTGACGAGTGAGGATATCCGGACACACGAGCGTGGATTATCGGACACACGAGCGTGGATTTTCGGACGTTTACAAATCGAGCGTGGATAATCTCCCATTTTTGTCCGAGGAACGGGCTCAAAGCGGGAGATTATCCACGCTCATTTATTTAGGTATGTAGATGCCGATGGCTCGGCTAAGAGACGGTGCGTGAAGAGGCCAAGTCGCATTCGGCGTAGTCTCGTATCTCGACGGGTTTTTCTTTCTGATAATCCGATGGACACAGGCATCTAAATGTGGAGACAGGGACCTCTCGGTAAGGCTTCTACCTGCAGATATAAGCCATCAGCCTAAAACGTCCAAAACCGTCAAGTATTTGGTCAGCGCCCGGACAGCATTTGGTCAGACTTCGCATGAAACCGTCTGGTACGTTTGCGCCGTTCCAAGAGTTGGGAGGCGACATGGGAAACATGACGGCGAATCAAAGACTTGCAAGTCACATTAAAGCATGCGAACAGCAGATGAGTTGCGTGTACGCGCGCACGGCGGCGGAGGCAAAGCAGATTGAGCGGCGTGTTGCGGCGGGAAGTCTAGAGGCGGTCATGCCGGGGCTGTATGCGCGTCCGGATTATTGGTCCGAGCTCAAGTTTCGGCAGCGTTATCTGCATCGGGTACGGGCCCTTGCGCAAAAGCATCCCGACTGGACGTTTTGCTCCTATACGGCGGCTGTTATCTATGGCCTTTCGGTTTCGCATGCCAATTTGACGCACATCCATATCGCCGCGGCGCCGGCGCAGTCGACGACGCCGGGCTCTCAGGTGATTCGACATCGTTATGCTCGTCAAACGCGGGCAATCCAGATGGATATTGCCGTGACCGATATCGATCAGACGATTGCGGATTGCCTGGTCGATGCGTCGTTTGTCGAGGGACTGATCATTGCGGACTCAGCGCTTCATGAGCAGCTGTTGTCGATGGAGCATCTCGTTGAGACTGTCGACAAGCTTGGCCTGAATCGTCGCGGTGTTGTGACGGCGCGCAGGGTTGCGCGGTGTTCCGATGGCCTGTCGGAAAGCGGCGGCGAGTCCAAGGCACGCGCGCTGATGATCGAGCGCGGCCGGCAGACGCCGGAGCTGCAAGTTGAGCTGTTCGACCCAGTTGAGCCGGGACG
Source organism: uncultured Collinsella sp. (assembly GCA_938033385.1). GTDB lineage: Bacteria > Actinomycetota > Coriobacteriia > Coriobacteriales > Coriobacteriaceae > Collinsella. Next base: position 5,603 of record CALHJX010000197.1, read on the forward strand.
GCCATATCGCGTTGACTACTTGTGGCGTGTGGGCGACCGACTGATTATCGGGGAGTTCGACGGATTCGTTAAAAGCGAGAAAGCGGCGGAGGAGGGTAAGCTTGCGAAGGCGCAGTTTGATGAGCGTCAGCGCGAGTCGAGGCTTTCGCTGCTTGATAACTGCAAGATCGTGCGCTTGTGCTGGGATGATCTGAGGGACCCGATAAAGCTCGATCGCAAGCTCAAGGTCGCCGGCGTGCCGCGTGAGTGCTGAGGCAGTTGCGGGACGTTTGGCTTGCACGAGCGTGGATAATCTCCCACTTTTGGCTCGTAAGGGGGCTCAAAGTGGGAGATTTTCCACGCTCATCTTGCGGGTGCGATACAGCGGCGATCAGGCGCTGATGATGTGGGGTAGCGGCAGGTCGTGGGCGTCGATGGGGACGTGGTCGACACGCTGCTCGTCAAAGGCGATGCCGATGATTTGACATGCGGGTGAGAGCATGGGCAGGTAGCGGTCATAGCAGCCGCCGCCGTAGCCCAGGCGTGCGCCGGCGCGGTCGAAGGCTACAAGCGGTACGACGATCATGTCGAGAGCTTCGACAGGCACGATAGGGAAGCGGCTGCTGTCGATGTCCGTAGCCGCAAAGGCCCGCGTGGGGTGGGCGATAAACGGCGCCGCGGACGCATCGTCGGCGGCAACTGCCCGCATACACATGCGCTGGCCACAAGCTGCGGCATCAATTGCCGAGAGCATGCACGGATAAGCTACGCGCCAGCCGCGCGCGGCGGCTGCAGCGGCAAACGCGGCAGGGTCGACCTCGGAACCCATCGCGGCATAGACGGCAACGGTGTGCGGGGTTGCGGCATCCAAGCGATCCAACAGCTCAACAAGCCACGCACAGATAACGGCGGACTTCGCCGCCCGCACATCCAAATCAATCGCATCGCGCCGGGCAATCACCGCCCGTCGCAGCTCAACCTTATCCATCCCAGCCTCCTCTAGCAAACCTGCCAAAAAGGGACAGGTTTATTTTGGCAGGTTTTATCTGGGCAAACACCCAAACCACCACACAAACCATCGCAAAGGGGGCAGTTCATGGACACCTTTGTGGGTTTTGACGAAGAGCGGGTGTTCGCGGCGGTTTGTCTCGATCTGTAACAGTAACTCGGCAAAATTGGACTTAGATGTTACAGATTGAGACAAAGGGCCGGCGTCATCCGGAAACGTCTCGATTTGTAACATCTGGAGCCAATATTGCCGTCCTGGCGTTACAAATCGAGACAAACTGGCAGACTGCGGCAAAAGAAAAGGTAGATTTTCAGGCATGTCCCAAAAATCTACCTTTGTGGTTAGCCCAGCAGGTCGACGACGTTAAAGCCGGCGTTGCTCTTGGCAATGACGTCTCGGCCGCCAAAGACGCAGGTGGGCGACTCG
>CALHJX010000198.1:0-10540 GCA_938033385.1 uncultured Collinsella sp.
GGGACTCGAACCCGACAGGGTGCGAGCGTAAAGCAAACGCGAAGCGTTTGTAGCGAGCAGGCGAAGGCGCCGACAGGCGCCTGAAGCCGGTGCGGATTTGCGAAGCAAATACGCAGACGTCCCGTTGCCCGCTCCATCGACCAGGGTGGATTTTGTGAAAAGCGGATTCAACCGACGTTACCGCCGCTTCCCCGGACCGGGACATGCCGACCGCAGCCGGTGCGGTTTTGCGAAGCAAATACGCGGACGTCCCGTTGCCCGCTCCATGGAGCAAGGAAGATTTCGGGAATGGTAGATTCAGCCCGCTTTGCTCCCACACTTCCCCGGATCTCGGTATGCCACTGAAGCCGGTGCGGTTTTGCGAAGCAAATGCGCAGACGTCCCGTTGCCCGCTCCAATTCCAAAATGTTAGGTTAATGCCTGCTGCCCATACTTGCACCTGCGCACGGTACAATGGTTGGGTTACGACCAACGTGCCAATAACCAAAAAGGAGCCGCTATGATCGATCGCTATACCCGCCCGGAGATGGGACACATCTTCTCCCTCGAGAACAAGTACGCCATTTGGCAGGAAATCGAGGTTCTGGCCTGCGAGGCCCAGGCGGAGCTCGGCAAGATCGGTATTTCCAAAGACGAGGCCCAGTGGATCCGCGACCATGCCAACTTTGAGAAGGCGAAGGTCGATGAGATCGAGGAAGTCACGCGCCACGACGTCATTGCCTTCCTGACCAACATGAAGGAATACATCGATGCCGATGTTCCCGAGGGCGACCCCAAGCCCAGCCGCTGGGTTCACTATGGCATGACCAGCTCGGATCTGGGCGACACGGCCCTGTGCTACCAGCTCACCCAGGCCTGCGACCTGATCATCGAGGACGTCAAGAAGCTCGGCGAGATTTGCAAGCGTCGCGCCTTTGAGGAGCGCAACACGCTCTGTGCCGGCCGCACTCATGGCGTCCACGCCGAGCCGATGACCTTCGGCATGAAGTTTGGCTCTTGGGCCTGGGAGCTCAAGCGCGATCTGGATCGTCTTGAGGACGCCCGCAAGAATGTTGCCTTCGGTGCCATCTCGGGCGCTGTCGGCACGTACAGCTCCATCGAGCCGTTTGTCGAGGAGTACGTCTGCGAGCACCTGGGCCTGGTTCACGACCCGCTGTCCACGCAGGTTATCAGCCGCGACCATCACGCCTATCTCGCCGGCGTTCTCGCCACTACAGCGGCCACCTGTGAGCGCATCGCTACCGAGGTTCGCAATCTACAGAAGACCGATACGCTCGAGGCCGAGGAGCCGTTCCGTAAGGGCCAAAAGGGCAGCTCAGCCATGCCGCACAAGCGCAACCCCATCACCATGGAGAAAGTCTGCGGTCTGTCGCGCGTCGTGAAGTCCAACGCCCAGGTTGCCTTCGATAACGTCGCCCTGTGGCACGAGCGTGACATTTCGCACTCCTCTGCCGAGCGCGTCGCCCAGGCCGATAGCTTCATCGCCCTCGACCACATGTTCCAGTGCCTCATCCGCGTTATCGACGGCCTGCAGCTGTATCCCGCCCGCATGATGGCCAACCTCAATAAGACCCGCGGCCTCATCTTCTCTTCCAAGGTACTGCTCGCCCTCGTCGACACGGGCATCACCCGCGAGGACGCGTACGCCATTGTGCAGGAGAACGCTATGGCAACCTGGCACGAGGTACAGGATTGTGTCTCCGGCCCCACCTTTAAGGAGCGTCTCGAGGCCGACCCGCGCTGCACCGTCAGTCAGGAGAAGCTCGACGAGATCTTTGATCCGTGGGACTTCCTCACCCGTATCGACACGGTCTTTGATCGTCTGGAGCAGCTGAGCTTCGAGTAGGTTCGGGCATAACGTTAGCTTTTTAGGGCGCTTTGCTGGTAATGTGTGTTGCCGGCAAAGCGCCTCGTTGCATTTAGGGAAAGACGGGGATAATAGTCGTCTCGAATAACATTCTGAGAGGGGATCGCATGATTTCGTTTGATTACAAGCCTCAGGGCGTGTGTGCTCGCAATATTCACCTTGACCTTTCCGATGACGGCAACAAGGTGGTGGGCGTTGAGTTTACCGGCGGCTGCGACGGCAATCTCAAGGCTATCTCCAAGCTGGTCGAGGGCGCTCCCGCCGATCGCGTAATCGAGGTTCTCGCCGGTAATACCTGCGGTATGAAAAAGACCTCCTGCGCCGACCAGCTTACGCGCGCTATCGAGGCCGCTCGCGCCGAGATCGCCTAATGGGTATCGCCGATCACATCAAGAACGGAATATCGCGTCGCGGCTTTGTACTCGGTGGGGCTGCCGCGGGTGCTGCCACGGTGCTTGCCGGATGCTCGAAAAAAACGGGTACCAGCGATGATGCCGCCGGTGAGCCGCAGGTTATCAAGGACGATTCCAAAATCATCTCGATTACGGATGAGTATGAGGCTGTCGACATCGATCTTGAGCCGGCGTCATCGTGGACGCTGCCTCTGGGTACGCTGCTGTACTACTGCGACGGCGATTACGCCGCGGCGATGATGGCGCCCGCATCGGCACTGCACGCCAACACACTCGGCGTGCTCAACCTGGGCGATGGCTCGCTTACCACATTAATCGAGGATCCTATCGAGGGCACGGGATACGCATTCTACGATGTCCGTGCCGGCGACGGCGTATTCGCGTGGGTTGAGATGAACTTTGCCAATTCATCGTGGAAGCTCTACGCTCAAAATCTGTCGGGCGCTTCGCTCTCTGGCGACGTGGTTGAGCTCGATCGAGGTGGCAAGGACTATGATCCGCCCCTGTTCACGGCGTTCGGGTCATCAGTCATCTGGTATAAAATGCCTTCGGCAGGCGGCAATAAAACGAGTAGTGATTCGTTTTGCTATCGTCGCTCGCTTGATGAATCCAAGGCCGAGGTAATTTGGAAATCGACGGGCCGCTTTGCATCGGCCCCGCGCGCGAGCGACGGCATTTTGACCATCTCGCCGCGTGTCCGCAACGACGAGGGCGTCTACTACGGCATAACGGCAATCGATCTGACCGACGGCAACAACACCAAACGTGCCCAGCTAGTTCTTCCCTCGTCAGTCTCGCCTTTCGAGGCCGTATATATGGGCGATACCTTCGTGTTTTCTATCGAGGCGACCTATAGTGGCGTGGGCAGCCTGGGCAACATGGGCACGTATATCGGTAATGAGGGAGGGCCGTATCTCTTCCTGTCCCGCGAGCCGCTTGCATGTGCGGCTGGCAAGAAGAATAAATACCTTGTTAAGGTACAGGCGTCGCATTTCCTGATCGACACCTCTGCCAAGACCTATGGCTCGCTGCTGTCGCCCGACCGCGCTTTGGAGTATGGCGATTATCCAGCTACGGCGGGAAAGTCGGACTCATTCCTTACGTACGCCACGGTGCGCAACAGCCAGGGTATACCAGAGACGGTCACTGCACGCCTATTCTCTCTTTAAGCTTAGAGGGGTTAAAAAGGCGCCAACAGGGGAATAAACGCGTTGTAATTGTGAGTACCGCCCGCCGAGCTGCCGCGTCATAGCGGCATCCGGCGGGCTCAGGTGCGTTAAAATGGGCTTGTTCTTAGCTAATTGAGACAGGGGGGCCGTGTTATGGCTTCAGATGCAAAAAAGATTCTGCTGGTCGAGGATGAGAAGGCAATCCGTGACGCCGTCGCTGCCTATCTCGAGCGCGAAGGCTACTGGGTTGTGGGCGTCGGCGACGGTCAGTCCGCGATCGAGGAGTTCGAGAAGCATCAGTTCGACCTGGTCGTGCTCGACCTTATGCTCCCCAAGATTCCCGGCGAGCGCGTTTGCCGCACCATTCGCGATACCTCGGATGTCCCCATCATCATGCTGACGGCTAAGGGCGAGATCGAGGACCGTATTATCGGTCTTGAGCTCGGCGCCGATGACTATCTGATTAAGCCGTTCTCGCCGCGCGAGCTCGTCGCCCGCGTTCGTGCTCTGTTCCGCCGTGCCCATCAGGCCGACGAGCCCGCCGTCGAGGTGCTCGACTTCGGCGATCTGGTCATCGATATCTCGGGCCACAAGATCTTGGTCGAGGGCAAGGAAGTCGATCTGACGGCTTCCGAGTTCAAGCTGCTCACCACGCTTGCCCGCCATCCCGGCCGTGTGTATAACCGCATGGAGCTGGTCGAGAAAGTGCTCGGGTATGACTTTGAGGGCTATGAGCGCACCATCGATAGCCACGTGAAGAATCTTCGCGCCAAGCTGGGCGATGATCCCAAGAAGCCCAAGTGGCTCTACACCGTCCATGGTGTCGGCTATCGCTTCGAGGCTCCGGCCAAGACCGATAAGTCGGACGAGAAATAGGGAAATCACATATGACACCTGCGCGCTTTGAAATCGGACAAAAGCACAAGCAGGAGAGCGAGGCGGGTTCCAAGGCTAGTTGGAACACGCCTCGTTCCGATTCACGGCCAACGATGAGCTATCCCTCGCGCATGGCACTTGCTTTTGCTCTGACATCGCTCATGACGGTATTGGTGCTGGTGGGCGTTGTCTCTGTTGTGTGGGGCACGGTCTTTTCGGATTACACACGCTCCAATATCGTCGAAATCGCAAATTCCGCTGCCGAGAAGTTGGCAACCTCATATGAGGAAAACGGCTCTTGGACCGCGGGAGAACTGCGCACGGTCGCAACGTCGAGTTTGGTTTCCGACGATCTGGGTATGCAGGTCGTCAATAAAAAGGGCGTGATCGTTTATGACGATTCCTGGCCCTCGGCAAGCGCCACCGCCGATGTACGCGAAAACCAGGCTACGACCGACGACACGAGCGGCAAGAGGGCATCGCATAGCCCGGTCTCGTCTGCTCCAACCGACTCCGATAGCGTTGCTAACGTCGAGATTGTAACGTCTTCCGGCGAGCATGTCGGACAGGTAAAGCTGTGGGCCATCGGCTCCGACGCTCTGCTCACCAAGGCGGACTCTGCGTTTAGGGAGAAGACCTTTAACGCCATGGCCCTCGCCGCGGTTGTTGCAATCTGCATTTCGGTCGTTATCGGATCGCTCGTGTCGCGCATGCTCACCAAGCCGATTCATCGCATCACCAGTACCGCAAAGCAAATCCGTGACGGCGACCTGTCGGCTCGCACGGGACTGCGCGGTGATGACGAGATCGATCAGCTGGGTGAGACCTTCGATGAGATGGCCACTTCGCTCGAGAAGGATATGAAACATGAGAAGCGCCTGACCTCAGACGTTGCACACGAGCTTCGCACGCCGCTTATGGCCATGCTCGCAACGGTCGAGGCCATGCAGGATGGCGTGTATCCCACCGACGATGAGCATTTGGAGACCGTTGCTTCCGAGACGCGTCGCCTGGCTCGTCTGGTGCAGCAGATGCTCGACCTGTCGCGCATGGAAAACAGCACGGCTCCGCTCAACCTTGAGCCGGTGGACATGGTTCCTTTCGTGCGTTCCATCGTTAATGCCCAGGAGCGCCTGTTTGTCGACCGTGATCTGCGCCTGCGTTTTGCGGACGAGACCCAGGGTCACGACGATGTCGTCGAGGCCGATCCCGACATGATCACGCAATGTGTTATCAACCTCATGAGCAACGCCATGCGCTACACCCCCGAGGGCGGTTGGGTCGTGGTGTCGGTGCTCAGTGACCGCAGGCACGTCAGCATTGCCGTTTCTGATACCGGCATCGGTATTGCCAAGGACGATCTGTCGCGCATTTTCGGGCGGTTTTGGCGCGCCGATGCCAGCCGCGCCCGCGAAGCTGGCGGCCTGGGCGTCGGCCTCGCCGTGACCAAGCAGATCGTCGAGCGTCACCATGGCTACATATCCGTGGAGTCGGAGCTTGGAAAGGGTACGACTTTTACAATTCATCTGCCCCGCGAGCACACGGCGGACGCGGCATCTACTACAATGGAGCACTAGCTTTTCGCTATTCGGTGAAGGAGGGGCCGCGTCCCTGCCGCTCCGAGTTTGCGAAAACATGCGGGAAAGAACCCGCATTTCTGTCGTATTTAGGTAAGGAGTGACTCACGTGACAACGATGGAGCGTCGTCCGGATTCCCGTGGCAAGGTTCGTGATATTTACGATGCCGGTGAAAACCTGCTGATGGTCGCCACCGACCGCATTTCTGCGTTCGACTTCATTCTTCCCGACGAGATTCCGTTTAAGGGAGAGGTGCTCAATCGCATCTCGGCATTCTGGTTCGATAAGTTTGCCGACATCGTCCCCAACCATCTCGTTTCCATCGACCCGGCGGATTTCCCCGAGGAGTTTGCTGAGTATCGTGACTACCTCGCTGGCCGCGCCATGCTGGTTAAGAAGGCCCAGACGATTCCTATCGAGTGCATCGTCCGCGGCTATCTGACCGGTTCGGGCAAGAAGACCTACGACGAGAACGGCACCGTCTGCGGCATCCAGCTGCCTGAGGGCCTGACCGAGGCTTCCAAGCTTCCTGAGCCGCTGTTCACGCCGTCCACGAAGGCCGAGATTGGTGACCACGACGAGAACATCTCGTTCGAGCGTTGCTGCGAGATCGTGGGCGAGGACATCGCCACGCAGATTCGCGACCTTTCCCTCAAGATCTACAAGGCTGCCGCCGAGTACGCCGCGACCCGTGGCATCATCATTGCCGACACCAAGTTCGAGTTTGGTGTTATTGATGGCAAGGTCACGCTGATTGACGAGTGTCTCACGCCCGACTCCAGCCGTTTCTGGCCTGCTGCCAGCTACGAGGAGGGCAAGATCCAGCCTAGCTACGACAAGCAATTCGTCCGCAATTGGCTCAAGGCCAACTGGGATATGACGGGGGAGACCCCGCACCTGCCCGCCGAGGTCATCGATGGCACGTCCGAGCGCTATCGCGAGGCCTTCCAGATCATCACGGGCTCCCAGTTCACAAGCATGAAGGAGAACGCATAAGTGAGTACCCGTAGCGCCACGAACAAGCGCACGCAATCCCACGAAGTTACCGGGGTTGCGCGCAAGTCTGCCGCATCTGCTAAGCCCGCCCGCCAAGCAGCGAGCTCCGTTCGCGTCGTGCCGGCTTCGTCTAAGGCACGCCGCAAAGAGCTCGAGAAGGGCGAGAACCTCGAGGGCCTCTCTAAAGAGGAGAAGCGCGCCCGCAAGGCTAAGCAGCGCGCCAAGGAGGACCGCATCTATACGGTGTCGAATATCCTCCTCAAGCAGGACGAGGACTACACCAAGCGCCGTCGCATCTGGTGGATTGTGCTCGCCATTGGCATGGTGCTCGTCGTGGCAATTTGGGCCTCGCTGTACTTCGCTCCCGCTGGCATGGTGTCCAGCCCTGTCCAGATGGTCGGCATCGTTTTGTCCTATGTCATCATCCTAGGTGACTTTATCTACGACTTCGCTCGTATTCGTCCCTTGCGCAACATGTACCGCGCGCAGGCCGAGGGCATGTCCGAGAACAAGCTCAACGCTCTTATCGAGCGCGCAGCTGCCGAGGAGGACAAGAAGGACTCCAAGAAGAAGTAGCGTTTGCATACATACTTATCGCTAAGATATAAGGCACGTCGTTTTTGCGGCGCGCCTTTTTACTGTTCTATAGATAGATGGAGTGGCACATGATTCGAGCTGCCCTGACGGTCGAAGAGGCCCTGGAGGGTATGAAGTCCCTGGAGCCCAAGATTAAAAACTATGCGCGCCTGGTTGTCCGCAAGGGCGTAAACGTTAAGCCCGGCCAGGAAGTCGTCGTTCAGTCTCCGGTTGAGTGCGCGCCGTTTGCGCGCGTGGTGGTCGCGGAGGCCTATGCTGCCGGCGCCGGCCACGTGACGGTCATCTGGGCCGATGATGCCGTGACGAGGCTCACGTACGAGCATGTCGAGAAAAGCTATTTTGAGCAGACGCCCGAGTGGAAGCGCCTGCAGCTGGATTCCCTGGCCCAGGACGGTGCCTGCTTTATCTTTATCGAGGGTGCGGACCCCGCCGCCCTTAAGGGCATCGATCCCGCTAAGCCCGCTGCAGCTTCTAAGGCAAAGAACACGCAGTGCAAAGTTTTCCGCCGTGGACTGGATTACAACATCAATCCGTGGTGCATCGCCGGCGCTCCGGTCGTGGCTTGGGCGCGCGAGGTGTTCCCGGGAGACGCCGATGAGGTTGCAATCTATAAGCTGTGGAATGCGATTCTGCACACCGCTCGCGCCGATGGCCAAGACCCAGAGAGCGACTGGGAGCTCCATGACGCCGCATTCGAAAAGAACCTGCGTTTCCTGAACGACAATCGTTTCGACTGTCTGCATTACACCGCGGCAAATGGAACCGATCTGACGATTGGCATGACGAAGGGTCACGAGTGGGCCGGCGGCAAGGGCAAGACGCCCGATGGGCACCCCTTCTTCCCCAACATTCCCACCGAGGAAGTCTTCACTTCGCCTGATCGCATGCGCGCCGACGGTATCGTGTACTCGGCCATGCCGCTCATCCACCACGGTAATAAAGTCGACGATTTTTGGATTAAGTTCGAGGGCGGCCGCGTGGTGGACTACGACGCCCGCGTGGGCAAGGCAACGCTCGCAAGTATCATCGATACTGACGAGGGCGCTGCTCACCTGGGAGAGGTCGCGCTCATTTCCAAGAACACGCCGATCCGCGAAAGTGGTGTTCTGTTCTACGATACGCTCTATGACGAGAACGCTAGCTGCCATCTCGCGCTAGGTGTCGGTTTCCCCGAATGCATCGAGGGTGGGTATGACATGTCCAAGGAGGAGCTCCTGGAGCATGGTGTTAACGTCTCGAGCACGCACGTCGATTTTATGATCGGCACGGACGACATCGATATTACGGGCATTACGCCTGATGGACGTGAAGTTGTGATTTTCCAGAACGGCCAATGGAGTTGGGAATAGTCCCAGACCGTGGTACAATGCCACCCGCGGGCCGTTAGCTCAGCTGGCAGAGCAGGGGACTTTTAATCCCAAGGTCCAGGGTTCGAACCCCTGACGGCCCACCATGGAATAGAAAAGCGACTGGCAGATGCCGGCCGCTTTTTTGTTGCCGCGCCACGGGTTCGAACCCGAAAGGGCGCGGAGCGCCGCAGCGGCCGCCTGCGGAGCAGGCTGAACCCCTGACGGCCCGCCCAAAGGAAGGAAAACGAAATGAAAACAGATAGATACGGAATTAGCGGCAGCACATTAAAGATAATAGCAGCCATCTCGATGGTTCTCGATCATGTAAGCAGGATCGTCCTGACCAATGGAATCATGACTCACGCATCGTACAATCAGATATCAGACGAACAATGGGCGATTCTAAGCGAGGCTTCGGATGTGCTTCATGTTCTTGGCAGAATTGCATTTCCCTTATTTTGCTTTTTGATAGTTGAGGGATTTTTGCATACTCATGACATAAAGAAGTACCTGCGAAATATGCTTGTCTTCGCAATCATTGCGGAGCCCATATACGATTTCGTTCAAACCGGGCAGTTATTTGACCTTCGGCAACAAAATGTTATGTGTGAGCTCCTGCTTTCCTTGGTCTTTTTGATTGTTCTGGAAAAGATACAAAGTCTTTCAAAATGGAAGAGGCACATCGCAGAAATTGCTCTGATTGTTTTGACGGCACTGGCAGCTGAATACACTAAACTAGATGGCGGTGTGTATGGCATTCTGCTTGTGGCTGCGTTCTATTTATTCCACGACAACAAGGCCAAGATGTTCTTTGCTGCAGTATGCGCAGTGCTCCTTTCGTCGTGCCATATAGTTGGCGGCGGATTTGAGTTTGCTACAGCTAATGTATTTAATCCTGATGTTGCCGCCGCGGTCGTTTCGTTGCTGCTTATCAATTTTTATAATGGCAAGCGAGGGCTGAAGCTGAAATATTTCTTCTACATTTTCTATCCGGCACATCTTGCTCTGCTTTATGGTGTCTCATTTATTGTTTTGAACTGTCTTTAAAAACTCTCAAACAAGTCTCTGAAAGCAGAAACAAATTGACCCTAAGACTGCTTGTGTATTTCCGGAAGACCTGAGAGATGCGAGGATAGACAACGAGGGCTGCAGAAAGATGCTTCTCAGTTATCTGGCGGATCGACGTATCTGTATGAGGATCACTTCCACTCACTCATTAATAACAGTGATAAACACGGCAGATCCTCAAAACATGAGGCTGCGGAGGTCGAACGATGCTTCGAAAGCATGAATGGCAGCGAGAAAATGAGTTCGGAAACACCCTCTAGATGCTCCAGCATAGAATTGAAAGCGGTCAACTCCGGTTGGTCGCTTTTTTGTTGCCGGTGTACGGGTTCGAACCCGAACTTCTCTAAATATAAGAACGCTTGGCGAACAAAACCTGCCTTTTACCGACGGGAAACAAATAGCTGATGCTTTTGGAGTAAAGTGGCGCACCAGAGATGACCGATGCCTTAACACCTATAAACCAGCTGGTCATCGCCAATATCAGAAGCTGCTGCTTCGAATACGGCCTCAGTGAAGCAACTGAGGGTTCTATTCATTTGTGAACAAAATATGGAGTGCGTGATTCCCGCCCGCGGGGGCCCTCCGGTCTGGCAATATATCTCCTTGCCGCGCGGCCCGGTCGAACCG
>CALHJX010000199.1:0-3270 GCA_938033385.1 uncultured Collinsella sp.
CCATCCCATTCGTCTACAGAAATAAGAGCCCCGCTCGGGTGAACGGGGCTCGGATACGTGCGTTTACGCGGCTGCTACAGCGCCATCGTGCGGGCGCGGTCGATACGCGCCAGGCAGTCGTCGCGGCCGACGAGCGCCATGGTCTCGCCCAGCGGAGGGCTCACCATGTTGCCGCAGACAGCGACGCGCACGGCCTGGAACACCACGCGCTTCTTAAGGTCCATCTGCTCGGGCAGCGGCTCAAGCGCGGCGTCGATGTTGGCGGCCGTCCACTCGCTCACGCCCTCAAGCGCGGCCTTGGCGGCATCCAGAATGGCACCCATGCCCTCCTTGGCCAGGCCCTTGTTGACGGACTTCTCGTCATACTCGAGCGTCTCGGCCGAAGCGAAGATGGGAGCGGCGACGGTCACAGCGTCGGCCGGCATCTTAGTGCGCGGCTTGACGATAGCGGCAAGCGCGTCGATCCAGTCCTCACCGTACTCGACGTTGCCCTCGATGAGGCCCGCCTCGTGCAGCTCGGGGACCATGATCTCGTCGGCAAACTGAGCATCGGACATGCCGTTGATGTACTCAGCATTGACCCAGTCGAGCTTCTTGGGGTCGAAGGTCGCGGGGTTCTTGGAGATACGGTCGAGCGAGAACTTGCTGGCCAGGACATCGCGTGGGATGATCGTGGTCTCGCCGTCGAGCGACCAGCCGAGCAGTGCCAGGTAGTTGACGAAGGCGTCGGACAGGTAGCCGGCGTCGCGGTACTCCTCCACCGAGGTGGCGCCGTGGCGCTTGGAGAGCTTCTTGCCGTCGGCACCCAAGATCATGGAGATGTGGGCGAACGTAGGCACGGGCGCGCCGAGGGCCTCGTAGACCATGACCTGACGCGGGGTGTTGGACAGGTGGTCGTCGCCGCGGATGACATGGGTAATCTTCATCATGGCGTCGTCGACGACGGTCGCGAAGTTGTACGTGGGCGTACCATCGGAGCGGAAGATGACAAAGTCGTCGAGCTCCTTGGCGTCGAAGGTCACCTCGCCGTGGACGGCGTCGTGGATGACGACGTCGCCGCGGTCCTCGGGCACTTTAATACGCAGGACGTAGGACTCGCCGGCCTCGATGCGGCGGCGGGCCTCCTCGGGATCAAGATCGCGGCAACGGCGCTGATAGCCCTGGAAGGGGTCCTTGCGCTCCTGCGCGGCCTTGCGGTCGGCGTCGAGCTGCTCCTTGGTGCAGAAGCAGGGATAGGCCTTGCCCTCGTCCCAAAGCTTCTGGGCGGCCTGCTTGTACAGGTCCAGGCGCTCGGTCTGGGCGTAGGGGCCAAAGTCGCCGCCAACCTCGGGACCCTCGTCCCAGTCCAGGCCCAGCCAACGCATGGCGCGCAGGATGATCTGCGTGTTCTCGTCGGTAGAGCGGGTGGGGTCGGTGTCGTCGATGCGCAGGATGAACGTGCCGCCGTTAGCACGGGCGAAAGCCCAGTTATAGATAGCGGTGCGGGCGCCGCCAATGTGCAGCTTGCCCGTCGGTGAGGGTGCAAAGCGGACGCGAACGTCTGATGCCATGGAAATCTCCTCGATTGCAGGATGGATGTCTAACCGCACCAGTATAAAGCATCAAAGCAACCTCCGCACAAAGGGCACCGACCTACTCATTGGGGACAGACTTAAATGACCATTCTTTAGGCAACCTGTCGGCACTTAGGTAAGGCTGGTCGTTTAAGCCTGTCCCCAATGAGTACACGGATGGTCATTTAAGTCTGTCCCCAATGAGTAGGTGCGGAAAGGGTGTGAATGTTTGATTTACGCGCTATGATGTGCCCTTGCATAGAGAGCCTGGCGGAATGGTAACGGTCGCCGGGACACGTTTTTGAAAGGACAATCATGTCAGAAGAACTTCGTTCCATCCCGCCCCAACACGGGTCCTTTGTTTTTACGTCGGAGTCGGTGACCGAAGGTCATCCCGATAAGATCGCTGACCAGATCAGCGACGCCGTCCTCGACGCAATCCTCGCCAAAGAAATAGAGCTGCAGGAGCAGGGCTACATCGCCCCCAACGGCGTGCCCGCCAACGTGGAAAACGTCCGCTGCGCCTGCGAGACCCTCGTGACCACCGGCACCGTCATCGTCGCCGGCGAGATTCGCACCCAGGCCTACGTCGACGTACAGGAAATCGCCCGCGGCGTTATCCGCCGCATTGGCTACAACCGTGCCAAATTCGGTTTTGACTGCGATACCTGCGGCGTTATGAGCCTCATCCACGAGCAGTCGCCCGATATCGCCCAGGGCGTCGACGAGTCCTTCGAGACCCAGACCGGCGCTACCACCGACCCGATCGACCTGATCGGTGCCGGCGACCAGGGCATGATGTTTGGTTATGCCTCCAACGAGACCAAGACCCTCATGCCCATGCCGCACTACCTGGCAAGCCGCCTGGCCGAGCGCCTGGCTGCCGTGCGGCACGACGGCACCCTGCCCTACCTGCGTCCCGACGGCAAGACCCAGGTCACCGTGCGCTACGAGGACGGCAAGCCCGTCGAGGTCACGACCATCGTCATCTCCACGCAGCACGCCGCCGAGATCGAGGACATGGGCAAGATCAAGGCCGACCTCATCGAGCACGTCATCACCCCGGTCATGGCCGCCGAGAACATGCCGTGGAACAACGCGGACATCTACGTGAACCCCACCGGTCGCTTTGTCGTGGGCGGCCCCATGGGCGACACGGCCGCAAGATCATCGTCGACACCTACGGCGGCTACGGCCGTCACGGCGGCGGCGCCTTTAGCGGCAAGGACTGCACCAAGGTCGACCGATCCGCCGCGTATGCCGCGCGCTGGGTCGCCAAGAACGTGGTCGCCGCCGGCCTAGCCGACCGCTGCGAAGTCGAGCTTGCCTACGCCATCGGCGTTTCCAAGCCCCTCTCAATCATGGTCGACACTTTCGGTACCGCACATGTTGCCGAGGACAAGATCGTCGAGGCCGTAGAGAAGACCTTCGACCTGCGCCCGGGCGCAATCATCCGCGACCTGGACCTACGCCGCCCCATCTACGAAAAGACTGCAGCCTACGGTCACTTCGGCCGAGAAGACGCCGACTTCACCTGGGAAAAAACCGACCGAGTCGAAGAACTCAAAGCAGCCTGCGGCCTGTAAGCCAACGGCAAAAGCTGCAGCCAAGAAACAACGCACCAAAAGAAGTACCGGCTCCAACTGGTACTTCTTTTTTATTTAAGGCTCTGTTAGACCAGGATTGACATTCCGCCCCGTCATCTTCTTGCGATTGC
>CALHJX010000200.1:0-1749 GCA_938033385.1 uncultured Collinsella sp.
AGCCCCGTCCCAAAAAGACTACCTTGCGAAAAAGCGAACGCCAAAGGACGTGTCCTCGCAGGCGACAATGCGGCGGTCGCGCAGGATGGTCCGCACGTAATACCAGTCGCCCACGCAACCCGACAAATGCAAGCCGGCCGCCAGATAGCACAGCAGCGGATAGCCCGAAAACGCAAAGCCCAAGGCAAACGCCGCCGTCAAAACAACTGTCGGCGCCAGGCAAATGACCATGTACCGCCGGCGCGAATACACAACGCCCTCGGCGCAGGCATAAATCATGCAGGTTTCGAGATTTGCCCCAAAGGTCACATGCGCACCGGCGGGCGCAAACAGCTTAAAGAACACACCGTGCACCAGCTCGTGCACGGCAAATGACGCCGCCGAAACCGCAGCCAAGCCGACCATCCAGCCCAAGACCGTGGTCCAGCCGCCCGCGTCAGCCGCATCCAGGTCAGCGGGCCCGCCCATCAGCATAAACACCGGCACCAGGCACACGGCAAATGCGCCGAGCACGGCCATCCCCCACACAAAGCAGGCGTGCAGAAAATCCTCGTCCTCAAACGCATGTATGTTGGAAATCTCATTCATAGCATCTTAGGATAGCGCCCCTGCCACGTACCCGTCCGCATGTGCGATAATGTCGAACGATATGCACGAATTGACCACCGCGTCGCCAGGCCTTGCGCCCGGCCGCGCCCTTACTATATGCGAAGGAGTCCCATGGCATCCAAATACTCCATGAACGACCGTCCCAGCTGGCCTCGCCGCGCCATCGTTACCGCCGGCGAGCCCTACGGCAACAAGGGCCTTCACTTTGGCCACGTCGGCGGCGTCTTTGTCCCGGCCGACTTCTTCGCCCGCTTCCTGCGCGACCGCCTGGGCCGCGAGAATGTCATCTTCACCTCGGGAACCGACTGCTACGGATCGCCCATCATGGAGAGCTACCGCAAGCTCAAGGAGAACGAGGGCTACGACAAGTCCATTAGTGAGTACGTCGAGTCCAATCACTCCCGTCAGGCCGCAACCCTCAACAACTACAACATCAGCTGCGACATCTACGGCGGCTCGGGCCTTGAGCCGGCGGCCAAGATCCATAATGAGGTGACCGCTGAGATTATCGAGCGTCTGCACGAGCAGGGCACTATCTCCAAGCGCTCTACCCTGCAGTTCTACGATGCCAAGGCCGGAACGTTCCTCAACGGTCGCCAGGTCATCGGCCGCTGCCCCATCCAAGGTTGCAAATCCGAAAAGGCTTATGCCGACGAGTGCGACCTGGGTCACCAGTTTGAGCCCGAGGAACTCATCGCACCCAAGAGCCAGCTCACCGGCGAAGTGCCCGAGCTGCGCCCGGTCGACAACCTCTACTTCGACCTGCCCGCCTACCTCGACTTTATGAAGACCTACACCGCCAAGCTCGCCCAGAACCCGCAGGTTCGCTCCGTGGTCTCCAAGACCATGGAGGAGTGGCTGCTGCCGGCACAGCTCTATATTCAGAACAAGTTCCGCGAGGCCTTCGACGCCGTCGAGGACCAGCTGCCCGAGCACACCGTACTGGAGCCCGAGGGCAACAAGAGCAGCTTTACCGTCACCTTCCCCAGCTGGAAGGAACGCGACGACGCCCACGCGGTGCTCGCCAACGGCGGCGTGCGCTTCCGCAGCGGCAAGGCGCTCGTGCCCTTCCGTATCACCGGCAACATCGACTGGGGCGTTCCGGTGCCCGAGGTCGACGGCGTGACCGACGTCACCTGC
>CALHJX010000201.1:0-2120 GCA_938033385.1 uncultured Collinsella sp.
GCTGGTTGGAGTGTCGCCATCAGATTGGCCAGACCGGCGTATCGGTTTCGCCCAAGCTTCTCGTGAGTATCGGTGTTTCGGGCGCCATCCAGCATCTTGCCGGCATCGGTGGGGCAGAGTGCATTATCGCCATCAACGAGGACCCGGATGCCCCCATCTTTGGTGCTGCCCAGTACAAGGTTGTCGGCGATGCCGTCGAGGTCGTCGAGGAACTGCTGGCCCAGCTTGAGCGCTAGGCGCGCGCCAGCCAGTCGCGCATCTCGTCCTTAAGGCGGCTCCAAGTCGCCTGCGTGGCGGGGTCGGTAAAGGGCCGCGTAATGCCAAAGGGCGCGTCGAGCAGGCGGTAGATATCGCCCTGCTCGCGCGCCAGCGTGCGGCTCGCTGGATAGACGAGCTCAAACATAAAGCAGATGAGTCCCACCAGGTAGTCCGCCGGCTCGTTGCGCTCGTCGCGCGCGACGCACCGATGCTCGTCAAAGGCGGCAAGCGTCGGTACCGAGAAGCGACTGGCTAGAAACGCGTCCTCATCCACCTTGAGGATGGTATCGACGGTGCTGTCGGCGATGGTGCGCATAATGTCGATCTTGTCGCCATCGCGCACGATATCGCAGAAGCACCGTGTACGCTCGTCGAGTTGTGCCGGCAGGCGAAAGTCGCTGTGATAGGCGATGCTCGCTCGGATGAGCTCGTCATGCGCACCGGTTTCGATAAAGTCACGGATGTTTGTCGTGGCGGGTGCATCGGCGGGATTCTCGCCAAAGAGGACCTCGATGCCCAGCGCCGCATGGCTCATGCTCTCGGCGTCCTTAAAGGTGTCCCAGCGTCGCAGCTGCTCAAAGCGGCCCATATCGTGTAGCAGGCCGCAAAGCCATGCCAGGTCAATATCTTCTGACGACCAGCCCTGCTCGCGCGCTACGGCATCGCATGCCTCGGCCACGTGGTACGTATGCTCGATTTTGAGCGCGATGCGTGGGTTGGTGGCGTCGTAGGCATCGGTGTAGCTTTTGAAGGCCGCGCGCGCCCGGTCTCGATCGATAGCTGTCATAATGACTTCCTAAAAAGTTGTGTCTTTCGATCCGGTGGCAATTGTAGGTGAACTCGGTTGCTGTCGGATGATGATTCTGCCGTATCGCTACATGCGGCTCGGAGACCTTGTCAGGATGAGAAGCGTATGGTGTTCAAAATCGTTAGAACCGTCTGGCCGGTGATGCTTACCTATGTTGCAATAGGCGCGCCGTGCGGAATGATCATGGGGCAGACGGGAATGGAGCCCTGGATGGTCTTTGCCCTGAGCAGCACGTTTGTGACGGGCAGCGGCCAGTTTATGATCTGCAATCTTTGGCTGGCGGGCGTACCGGCACCTTCGATTATCGCGAGCGTTGCCGCCATCTCCTCGCGTTTTGCGCTTTACTCGGCATCGATCGCGCCGCATCTGACGGGTGCCTCGAAGCGTCAGACGCTGGCTGTTGCCGCGACACTTACCGAGGAGGCATATGGCATCTCGCTTGCCAAGTTGGTTGAAGGGGAGGATTGGGGCCCGCGCGAGTCCTTCGTGCTCAACGTGATCCTCATCGCAACATGGGGCGTTTCGTGTACGATGGGCGCCATCGTCGGCGCCGTTGTCGATGTTCCCACCGCCATTGCAGCCTTTGTCTGCACCTCGCTCTTTATCTGCCTGCTCTTTTCGCAGCGGCTGTCGCGCGGCAACGTTGTCGCGGCGGTTTCGGGCGCGGTGTCCGTCGCCGTATGCAAGTTCTTGGGCCTCACGAATATTGCCGTGCCGGCAAGCGTCGTGGCCGGCATTGCCATTGCGTTGGCGGGCGATGCTGTATTTGACGGAAGAGGTGCCCGCGATGCCCGTTAACGAGTTCTTGGTTCTGTGGCTGTCGTCGTGGGCTGCTATCGCGTTCTTTCGCATCGCGCCGGCGTTCGCCTTGCGCGGGCGGACCCTGTCGCCCCGCATTACCGAGGCCCTGGGCTATATCCCGCCCGCTGCCTTTGCCGCGCTGGTCGCCAACGACTTGGTGAGCCCCGGCGCGTTCGACGCGGGACTCTGGCCTGCCTTGGTTCCCTGGATTGCGGCCGTCGGCGTCGTGGTCGTGGCGGTCAAGACAAAATCG
>CALHJX010000202.1:0-3609 GCA_938033385.1 uncultured Collinsella sp.
AAGCGCCTCGGCAAACTCTCGACATGTTTTATCCATCATCTCTTGGCTCATACGCACGCACCTTCAAGTCATATACATCGGTCGGGTGGCAACCGCCGACCGACCGCATCAATCACATAATGGTGCTAAGTCTAGCCCATAAGTACATGAGCGTCAGCGCACCTGGCCATCGCGGATTTCTATGACGAACGATAGGCCTCGGCACCGCAAACATGGGACACATGGCCCACCTTTCGAGACTTCCGGACGTCAAAAACTGAGGCATATCTATAAACAAGGAACCTGTTGGGGCAACGCCCACGCACGCGCGCCCCATTAAATCAACGGGCACCTCACCCCGGGGAGGGCCGACAGCATCGGCCCTCCCCTCTTTTGCGACCGCACATATTGCCACTTGTCGGCGCAATTCCAGCCCCCAGAATGGGACACATGGCCCACCCTAGCGAGCCGTCCGCGCGTACAGTAAAGGCAGGTAATCCATGGGCGGTTACAGATCGAGGAGGACACGACCATGAAAAAGAAGGCCTTTGCGATTCTCACCCTCTGCATCAGTCTCTTTGCCGCGGTTGCCCTGGTGGGTTGTGGCGGAAACGGCGACGCTACCGGCAGTGGCGGTGACGGCGGCGCGGAAAAGCCAGCCGTGGATATGAGGACCGACTTCATTTGGTTTAAGGTCGAAGTCCCCGAGGGCGTCGAAATCACGGACGTCGCAGGCGATACCGCCGACAGGGCCCAGTTTAAGTTCACCGAGAGCGAGCATGCCAGCGACCGCTTCATCCCCGTCTTCGATCCTGACAAGAACGCCGATGAACTGTTTGACTACGAGGCAAAGTGGAAGGCCAACTCCGGATGGACCGAGAGCGATCCCGTTAAGTACAACGGCAAGACCTGGCGCAGCGCCTACTTTACGCACTCGGGCGGCGTGACGACCGAGTACTTCACTGACGTTGACGGCGGCAGTGTGTACGTACGTATCGACAATGTCGAGGAGCACAAGGACGCCGTCGAGACCATGATGAAGTCTCTGGAGTTTGCCGACGACATCGCCAAGGCCAAGACCGAGGCCATGGACGTCAAGCTCGAGGATATCGAGATCAAGCGCTAAGCGACTGGCGAGCACAACGGGAAACACGGACGCAGTGCAAACAAGCGACGGTATCCCAGCGCTTCGTACCCAGGGAGGGCCGGTAAGCCGACCCTCCCCATTCTTATGCCGGTAGCCGACGAACGCAGGATGCCGGGCTCCAAAACCATCCCAGACGTGATAACAGCACAAATAGACAAGTGCCCCAACACGTCCGCCCGCCGATTTATAGCGCCGCGCAGGCAATTTAAACCGGCGTCTTTAAACATCTGGGCAGTATAGTGACCAAAACAAGTGCATAACCGCACCCTGCGAACGGAGGAGATATGACCGAACACCATGCCATCAGCCGCCGAGCGTTTACGCTGGGCCTAGGGCTTGCGGCGTTATCACCACTTGCAAGCCTGCCTGAAACCGCAGCGCCGGGCATTCCCCTGCGAACGGCATTTGCAGACAACACACCCGCACCGTCGGACAGCCTCGACAATTTCGTCATTCGCCTTCGCCCCGCGGGCTATTTTCGCACCGCGAGCGTCAACCAAGACGGCAACGTTCGCGGCAACGTCTGCCACCTGTTTAACGACGGCACGTCCAGCAAGCTCATCCTTGAGAACGTAACGACCAAGAATGACGATACAAACTGGTATGCTATCCGCACCTTGCTCAATTTCGAAGAGCATAAAAAGACGGGCTACAGCATTTGGTCGGTCGACGACGACTCGGACAAAGATGGAAAGGTCATCCACGTATGGGGCGGCGAGTATGACAACAAGCCCAGCCGCGCTTTTGCGTTCGAACGTCAATCAAACGGAACCTATATCATTCGAGACCGCACGGTCGAGAAAGAAACCGAGAAAAAAGACATTAAGTACCTGGCAATAGAATCGGACGGCAAAGACCAGGACAACAATAAGATCTGCCATAAGAGTAAGAGCATTCCGTGGGAGCTAGAACTTGTCGGTTACGACATGGGCAAGATCAATACCACAGTTAGAAGTATCGACTGGACCACGTATAGCAGCTACGTCGACGGACCATGCTGGATGAAATACGTCGACGACAACAAGTACCTCGACGAGCTGAGTATCCCGGGCACGCATGATTCGGGCACCTGCAGCGTGGACAACGACACCGAGCCCCAATCCTCACAAGCAAAGTGCCAGCAGGATTACATCCCGACGCAGTTGCTCGAAGGCATTTGCTATTTTGATATCCGACTCGGAAGGAACGACGAGAACGGCGACCCCGGTATCGACCATGGAAGATGCTACCTGCTCAAAAAAGACGGGGGCTTTATGCATCTCTCCGATGTCATCGGTTACTTCAAAACATTTTTGAACGAAAACCCGTCAGAAGCGCTCATCATGCTTGCGTCACGAGGCAACGACGGGGCTACCGACGAAAGCGTTACGACGGCTTTCGCCAAGGTTATGCACGATAATCCCGATCTGTTCTACACGTCGAGCCGAATCCCCACACTGAACGAGGTGCGCGGAAAGATCGTCCTGCTGCGTCGATTTGTACTCGCCGGCAACAGCGTAAGCAGCCACACGTGGGGCCTCGATCTCACCCAATGGGACGACAAAATCAAGGCGCATTCCGGGCAGTCGATGTGCCTCGTCCAAGACGCGCGAGGCTTTGAGACTACGGGCAATGCGGGCGACAAAGAGCCCTATTGCACCAAGGTATACGCCCAGGACCATTTTGAATGCACCGGAACCGACAAGATTAGCTGGGTCGATATGGCGCTGCGAGAGACGACCAATCTCACGCGCAACAAGGTGGACGTCGAGGACAATGATGGCGCCAAGGTGCAAGTCCTGGAACGCTGCTGGTCTATCAACTACACCAGTTGCACGAATTACAAACAAGGAAGCAATCCTTTTACCGCGGCGCGAGTGGTCAACGAGCATCTGTACAAGAGCCAGTACATCAATCCCAGCGGCAGCGATAAAACAAAGTCAGATTGCCTCAAGCACGTTGGCATTATCGCGTCCGACTTTGTCGATTCGGCACTGGCCCGGAGCATCTACCAACGCAATTACGACGCGAAGCACAAGCCAACAGTTTCATGCTGCCTCCCGGACCGCATGCACATGACGTATGGAGACTCGCTGAGCGATGCCTCGCTCCAAGATGGCAAGACCGTTGGCGAGGGCCATTTCCGCCTTGTCGACAGCAGCAACGTACTCAACGTGGCCGCTTCTGGCAGCGCGTTTGCCATCGAATACGTGGATGTCGACGCCCTGGGCAACGAGACCGTTACGGGGCTGCAGGGCTCTGTGCCCATCGATATCGATCGACGCGCGCTGACGCCCCATTTTGAGGGACTCGAAGGCCTTAAGGCCGGCGAAGACGTGCGCGCCAAGATTGCGGCATCACTCGAGGGCAAGCTCGAAACCGATGCCTGCACGGCCCAGCTCGAGTTTGTGCACGACGCGAACGGCGCTCCGGGCACGGCAATGGCCGAGGGCGAAACATTTGCCGCAGGGACGTACTGGGTGCGCGCGAAAGACCTTTTGGGC
>CALHJX010000203.1:0-11310 GCA_938033385.1 uncultured Collinsella sp.
CTAGTCGTTTAAGAACGTCCCCAATGACTACCTTTGCAGCGTCGAGCAGTTACGCGGTTTGGTAAAACCGCGTAACTAAAGAGCCTCCAGAACACTTGAGATGCGCTTCATGGCGGCATCGGCGGATGCTTGGTCGGGCGCCTCGGCCAGCACGCGGATAACCGACTCGGTTCCGCTCTTGCGCACGAGCACGCGGCCCTCGCCTGCCAGCGCAGCCTCGGCCTCGGCGATGGCGTTCTGCACGCCCATGTTCTCGAGCGCGGCGTCCTTGTCCGCCACGTGCACGGCCACCTGCGCCTGTGGCAGCAGCTTGCACGGAGCCGTGAGTTGCGAGAGTGTCTCGCGCTCGGCACGAATCACTTCCATCACGCGCAGCGAGGTCATAATACCGTCGCCCGTGCGCTCGATATCGCCAAAGATCGTATGGCCCGTCTGCTCACCGCCCAGGCTGTAGCCGCCCTCGCGCATCTTGGCATACACGTGACGGTCGCCCACGCCGCTGGTCACGGCGCTCAGTCCGGCAAGCTCCAGCGACTTGACCAGACCAAAGTTGCTGGCGATCGTCGGTACCACGGTACCGCCCGAGAGACGCCCGTGCTTGTTCAGGTACACGCCGCACACGTACAGGATCTGGTCGCCGTCGACCACGCGGCCGCGCTCGTCCACGGCCAGGCAGCGGTCGGCATCGCCGTCGTAGGCAAAGCCCACATCCAGACCCTGTTCCACCACGTGGCGCTGCAGGCGCTCCATATGCGTGGAGCCGCAGTCGACATTGATGTTAAAGCCGTCGGGCGCGGCGTTGATCACGCGCACGTCGGCACCGAGCGCGTCAAACACCGGCTTGGCCACCGAGGAAGCCGAGCCGTTGGCGCAGTCGATACCGATCTTGACGCCCTGCAGCGAAAAGTTCGCACTTGCAATGAGCGAAGCAATGTAGCGGTTGCGGCCCTGCATGTAGTCCACCGTGGCACCGATGTGGTTGCCCGTGGCCAACGGAACTTCGCTCTTGCCATCGATGTAGTCCTCGATGAGCTCCAGTACGTCCTCGTCCATCTTAAAACCGTCGCTGTTGACGAGCTTAATGCCGTTATCGCAAAACGGGTTGTGGCTCGCGCTGATCATGATGCCGCAATCGAAGCAGCCCTCCACGGTCTGATGCGCCACGCCCGGCGTCGGGATCACGTGCAGCATATAGGCGTCCGCACCGCTCGCGACCAGACCGCTCACCAGCGCCGCCTCGAACATATAACTCGAGCGACGTGTGTCCTTGCCCACGATAACGCGCGCCTTAGCACTGCGGTTGGCGCCGTAATACCAGCCCACAAAACGGCCAATCTTATAAGCGTGCTCTACCGTCAGCCCAACGTTGGCCTCGCCGCGAAAGCCGTCGGTGCCAAAGTACTTCATGCGCTCTCCTTACAAAATAGGGGCGAACAGATTGCCTGTCCGCCCCAAAATGGTACTCGATTATCTGCGCTACCAGAAAAACCCTACGCCGACGCGCTGTCGCGAGCCGCCTGGCATGTAGGAGTCTGACGCAGCGTAAGCGGCTTGTCCCCCGCCTCGGCCGACGTGGTCAGCGTATACGTGATCGTCGTCGTCTCGCCAGCATGCAGGTCAACGGTGCCCGAATAGAAGGGGATTCCATGCCACGTAGCGGCGCCAAGACCAAACTGGGTGCCCTCGACGGTCAGATCAGTAATGTTGCCGCCCGTCGGGGCAAACAGTGAGACATTCAGACGCTCGTCGTCACGCGCGGCATCGGGTGCGCTCGCCGCAACGTAGTCGGACAGCTTGCCAGCCTCCTCCTGCGTCATGATGTTCGTCAGGGTAACGGTGATGCGATAGGAGCACGTGCCGTCACCGTTCTTGATGCCCTGGCCAATCTGCGTATCGGCGTTCAGGTACCAGTCGAGCTTGGAGAAGCTCAGGTTGTTAAAGTAAACGCCGGCAACAGGATCGGCACTCGGGTCATCCGGATTGGGCAGCGAAGCGTCAATGCCCGTCTCTTTGATGGCATTCTGCTCATCATCGTTTCTCATCCACGCGATCAGGCGGCCCTCTTCGGCACCGCGCTCAACGGCGCTGACAAGCTTCGTAACATCGACATCGCCGATACCGCCAAGGATCTTGTCGAAGGCAGCGCTGGCGACGGATGCAAAGATGCCGTCCGACTCCTCGACCGGATAGTTCCAGTACACATCGTGCATGAGGACCTTTGCGGCGTTGGTGCCGTCGACAACCGTTCCGTCGGGCAGCGAGACATTACCGACCAGGCCCAGCAGATACTGCAGGAACACCGGGTCGATACCGATGACGCCATCAACGTCCTGTCCATACTGGGACTTCCACAGCGCGGCGACACGCTGCGAGTTGCGGGGCCAATCAGGCGAATAGGTATTGCCCGAGTTGTACAGGTTACTGTGGTTGCCGAACAGCGCCTCATCCTCTTCGTCGACGCTCTCGACTGCCTCATCCTCACTGAGTCCAATGCGGGGAACAAACTCGCCAATCGACATCTGGCCGTCAGTGACCGAAATCAGGCCCTGCGAACCGCCAAAGCCGCCGCAAGCACGAATCTCGACGTTGTTCATGGCGTACACAAGGTAGTTGCGCGTCTGGCCGTTGGCGCCGAGCATCTGGGGAAGGACGGGGGCGACCTTCTCCGCCGCGTCAACCGCGCCGTTGAGGGTGGCAAAGCCGTCCTTGGCCTTATCGACCAGCTCGGTCACCTGGGAAATATGAGTATCGCCAATGCCCTGGACCTTCTCGTTGGCGCTCTTGAACACCTTCGAGCTGCTGGAAAGCGAATCGGCGACCGCCTGCAGCGCGGACACGTTAATCATGCCGTCCTGGAACAGCTTGCCGGGCGTAGCCTGCGAAAGGTTATCGGCCATGGGAACCAGCGCATTGCTCGAGACATCGGACAGGGCGTCAATCATGGTGCGGGCCGCATTGATATCGCTGCCATACACCGGGATAAACGAAGCCGCCGTCCACAGCGGGCTCGAGGTCTCCGCCTTCATGCTGTTACAGAGCTCATCGATCTTCTTCGCGTCGTCAGGCAGCGTCGAAAAATCGCCCGACGTGACCTTGTCCTTAAGGCCACCGACGATCTCGACAGCCTCCTTCGCTTCGCTCTTTACGGTCTTTGCCGAGTTAAGCAGCATAAAGCCGCTTGCGCCAAGCGCAACGAGAAGCACCGCGACCACAGCGGCAATAATGGCGCCGGTGTGACGCTTTTTGCGCTCGCCCTTGCGATGGCGATGACGGACCAGACCGTCAGAGGTCGAACTCGACGAAGCGTCGCTACCGTAGTTCAAACCAAAATCGTAATAATCTTCCTTGGAACCCGAGCCCGCAAACTCGGCACCGCTATCATCCAGGCGGGCAAACGTGCCAGTCTCGGAGGCGCCGGTGTAAATCGTGCCGAGGTTACCCGTAAGCCCCGCGCCACCGGCAGAGGGAGTATTGTTGGCGGCCTTGTCGGCATTAACGTTGCCGGCGGCATTCGCGGCGTTGGCAGCACCTGCGTTGTTCGCGGGTACCGAAGGAGCCCCGCTCGGCTGCGGCGTGGAGGTTGCACCGCCCGCAAAGACATTCCCTCTTGCACGGCCGGTCTTTTTTGCCTTTTGAGACTGCTCGTACAGAGCGGTAAACATCGCCGTCTCGCCCGGGGACACGCGCTTACCGGAACCGCCCTGTCCAGCGCCGCCCGGCGTGCCGGCCTTACCAGCCCCGTTCGGACGCGGCGGAACTGCAGGGCGGCCGCTATCGCTGCCCTTAAAGTGATTACCAGCCATAAAGAAATCCTCGCAATTGAGTCGCAATGAAAAAGTCCATAACGTTGCTAGTTTATGGCATTTTGAGCATCGACAGCTAAACTCCAGACACGGACGTCAATTGGCGAAAATGCGGCACAACACCTTTTCCGTCTTGGCAGCGGCGCCAGCTACACCGTGAGGAACATCATCACGATGATCATGACAAAGCCGATAAGGTCGGTCGGCAAAAACACCGTCCCCAGCATAACGGCGCTGGTGATGGTCGCCGAAACCGGCTCCACAGTTCCGATGAGGCTCGCGCGCACCGAGCCGATGTCCTTAACGCCCTGCATATAAAGCATGTAAGCAAAAAACGAGCCGATAACCACGAACACCGCGAGCGCCTCGATGCCGGCAGCGTCGAGCGCCGGCATATGCGCCCAGGGCTGCACGAAGACGCACGAGACCACGCCCGCCGTGAGCATTGCCGAGCCCGTGACGATGGGGCTGCCGTATTCGGGCAGGATCTTGGCGGGAATCACCGCCATACACGCGGCGCTGACCGCACACATAAGACCTGCTGCCAGGCCAAGCGGCGAGATATTCAGGCTGGTGGGGTCGCCGCCGGTGGCGATTAAAAAGGTTCCACCCAGAGCCAGGCCAATGCCGATGACTTCGCGAGTACGCGGCATGCGGCGATCGGTCACGCAGGCGTAGCCCATGATGATAACGAGCTGCAGGCACTGGAGCACCGTCGCGGTTCCGGCGTTCGTCAGGCGCACGGCCGAAAGATAGCAAAACTGGTTGAACAGCAGGCCAAAAGCGGTAAAGAGCAGCAGCTGCTTGCGATCGGCGGGTGTGGTCCAGAGCTTAATCAGGCGCTCGCGGTCGCGCGTAACAACCACGGCCATAAAGAGTAGACCGGCGAGAATCTGACGCACGCTCATAAGCCACAGCGTATCGACATGGTAGGTATCGAACAAAAAACTCGCGCTGGTGCCCGAGAAGCCCCAAAACGAACCGCCCACCAGCGTAGCCAAGACGCCCGTGATCATCTTGCGCGTCGAAGCGCTGTTCAGGCGGTCGCGCCATGCGCGACGGGTGTTGCGGCTGAGCTCGTCGGTGCCCTCGGGCACATCAATGTTCGATATATCGGTCATCGGCACCGAAGCCCCTGCGCCTTCGACCTGCTCGACACACTCTTTGCTCATTCCACTCCCCCGAAACAGCCTGGAAACAATTCGGCTTACCTTACCACGGCGAAGTCACCAGCTGGAGGCTTGTCCGCTTATCGGTAGGACAATTCCGCAGGCGTCTTTCCATAGCTCGATACCGCAATGGCCTTGCATTATGCGACAGCCAAATCGCGGCAGCAGGCTCTTTTGAAATGGATGCGACAAAGCCCCCGAATTCCACAATGTAAGCGATTTTTAAAAATGTTCTTGCCACCGAGTTCAGGCTCCGTTATATTATCCCTTGCGCGCTTGCGCACCCTTGATCGGGCGTTTAGCTCAGGGGGAGAGCGCTTCCCTGACACGGAAGAGGTCAGAAGTTCAAATCTTCTAACGCCCACCAAATGTTCGCAGCTCAGAGGCTATGTCCTCTGGGCTGTTTTGTTTTATGTCGCCAAATCAGCTGGCAGCTCCAACCGCCCAAGCAACCACCCTGCCCATACACAAAACCGCGTCAATAGCCACCGAGGCCGAGGCCAACGCGTCTCGAACCCATCCGAGCCGCAACTCCTCAGCAAAACGCCGCGATGTCTGCGCCCTGCGGTATCCTTGAGCCACTTACACCTGCAGCACCAAGGAGCCACCATGCGCACCGAGCTCGATGTCCCCTTTTCGCACAAAGAAGAAGCCAAGGCGCTGGGCGCCAAATGGGACCGGACCAAGAAGATCTGGTATGTACCCAGCGGCGTCAACCCCGAGCCCTTTGCCGAGTGGCTGCCCGGTGTTGACCGATCCGACCCCTCAGCGCCGTATATATATCTAGTACTGGGCAAGCGCGAGTGCTGGAAGTGTCACAAAGAGACCTCGGTCGCGGCCTTCGGCATTCCCTATCGAACCGATAACGACGAGAGCATCGCCATCGCGCACGCGCCCAACGAAGCCGGGTACATTGCCATCGACACGGCCAACGCCAACGCACTCGCCATCGTGCCCGCTCTTGGCTGCGTACCGGGCGAGATCCGCGACTACCTTCATAAGCGCTGCGGCTACAAGCCCGTAGGCGCGCGAGCCTCCAAAGCCCCGTCGCTCGGCAACACGTGCACCAGTTGCGACGCGCTGCAAGGCAGCCGCTATCTGTTCGAGGAGCCCTCGTCCCCATTTGCCCTCACTGCCATCAACAAGCTGCCGGCACTGGAGTTTATACGCGTCGAAGTTGCCGGCGTCTTTGGCGTCCCGGCCACGCGTACCGACTTTGACCAGGCGCTCTTTACCTGGGCACGCGACCATCACGCCGAGTTCCACAAGCAACTCGGTGAGGGGATTTATTTGTAGAGGCAAAAGACACTCACAGCCAACTCCTCCGCATCACCTATCCCTCGTCGCCGGCGTCGTACACGATATCGAGGCCACAAACAGGGCATTTCTCCGGATACACCGGCATATGAACGCCCGTACGTTTCCTCACTTCGTCGCTGAACCTGTCACGTGCATCGATGAACCGAATGTCGAGACACGGTATTTGCGAGCCGCAGCAAGGGCAGGCGACGACAAACGACCCGCAATCAACTTCTACGCCCGGAAACATATTGTTGTCGATAAGGGCACACGGCAGTTTTCCGTACTTCCCCATCGCAATATCGCCTCGCCAGCTCATACATGCCCCTTCTCGCTATACAAATCAGGAAGAGCATGCACCGGCGGGCGGGCGCGAGATTGCATCGCCACGCGATCCGATCAAACAACACGATCGTCAAAGAATGCCAAAGCCAAATACGCTAATACGGCAGAAGCCCCGCCTTTTCACGCTTCTTTTCCGAGCGATCGAACTCAATGCGATGGGCCTCAAGAAACACCGTATCGGGTCGCCACTGACGCTCATTCGGCTGCCTTAGCGTCGCACCCGCAAAGGAAGCGTAGTCGGTCTTATCCAGCAGGTACGATCCGCACAGCCGATATTCGCCGCAAACAGGCTCAAACGAAATCAGGTGAGCATCAAATAGGGAATGAAGATCGCGCCGAAGCAGAATGCCGTTGCTGGCAACCTGCGATTTGGGTCCCGAGTAATTCTCGATATGTGCAGCCTCCAGAGCTTCGCTGACGCCGCAGTCCGACACCGCGCAACGGCCATCATAGGCGGCAACGAGCTGCTTGCGGAACCATTGCTGCCCCAATCGCTCGCGCCTTAACGCATAGCGGACCTTTTCGTCGTCGGTCACACCCTGTCCGGCAAACTCAATATCGACGGGTATGTGCTTCAGATAACTCATGTCGGGCGCAAAACGAGGGTCCGGTCCGCCTTTATGAACAGGACCGTGCAGAACAAACCATCCGTTTTCGGGCTCGAACCGCTCAACAAACGCAAGGCCGAGCACCTTATAGCCCACCTCGGTTGCAAATATGACTCCGACTGGGACGCCACATTCCATGCAGTTGAGCATTTTACGGTTGTAATTCTGGTCTCGAAAACCAACGGTACCCGGCGCTTGAACCGAGTACTTAATGACCCACGTACCATCGTCCAAATAGAGCGGAGGCACATCGGTGTAGAAGCTCTTTTTAGAGTTATGGACCGAAAGCGCAAAGGTCTTATTGGGATCTTGATTCACCCGATCCTGGCCCGGCCAGAAGATCCCTGAATCCCGCGTTACGGGAAAGAAGTCCGAGCCAATTCTCAAACGATACTGATACTGAGGGCTATCTTCCTTGGTGTGGTGCGGAAGGCTGGTCCAAACGCCGCCGCGCTGTTCCTCACCCAGAAACCACTCCCATGCCTCAACGTATTCGGAAGGCACGAGACTGCGGGCGCGGTCATAGCTTGGTCCATCCATCAACGGAACAGCAAGGTCAATGTCGTTCATCGCCAGCACCTACAACCATACGAACGCGAGTCATGCCCTTCAATAATATGGCCGAGAGTCAATTATTACGAGATCTCATTCCACGATCGGCACATCGTTGATGCTCTCGGTTTGCCGCTGGCGCGCTTGTACCCCACTTCCCTGTATACTGATGTAGCACGTGTTTCATCCGGGCTTGTTGGGCCGGGTCGTTCATGGGAGTTTCTTGTGGCTGTTTCGAATCCGCCTAAGGGAAGCGTTTCTTCTTCGTCCATCAAGCCGGTTACACGCAAGGCCGTGCGCTGCCAGCGCGAGGTCGCTTGGCTTGTCACGCAGGCAGCGGGCAGGCTCGTGGCGACCACTCAGGACGTCAACGCGCCTACGCCGAGCTTTGTGCTGGCAGCGGCGCTGGATTTCGTGCGCCAATTGGAGCTTGCCGAACAGGATGCCGGCGGCCACCTCGACTACCAGAATGTTATGGCGCCCGACCTGCAAACGTTCTGCCACATGGCCAAGTTGCCCGCCGCACCCAATGCGCTTTCAGACGCAGGCTACATGTTTACGCTTTCGGGCGCGGACCTTATCCGCGACATCTATGCATACTGCAGCGAGCTCGCCGAGCGCCACGTCTTTGACGCGGCAGAAGTCAAACCGGGATATGTCATCAAGCTGGTTCTTAGGCTGTTCTTGATGGACGGGTTCGGGGCCATGCCGGCGTAAGCCGAGTCTTCAGCATCACCGTCGACTGAGCAACAACCGCTTTACCTTAGTGGGCGCCAATTGAGGGTCGATTATTTGGTCGCCTCGTCCACTAGCGCATTTATTCCACGCGCTCTGACAGTCGATACTTGCGGTTGCGGCTCGTCGCCGGCGCCGTGGGCTCAAGCTCGCCTTGAGCAATGAGCGCGTTGACGCGCGACCTTACCTGGGAAATTGTAAGCCCCGTACGTTCTGCCAGCTCACGCGTCCCCAGCTCGCCGTAGTGTTTGAGTGCCGTCACAATTAAGCCCCCGCCATGATCGACCGGCTCGATCTTTGAACGGTAAAGTACGACCTTGAACCGATCGAACCCCGGGCAGAACAGGGGCTCGGCCAGACCATGCGCGCGCATGGCATCAATCATCATCGGGATGCCCGAGCCATTGCCCTCAGCCGGCGAACCTGCGCCATCCGGCAGCGGGACAATCGACATGAGTTTCACAAGCGTCGCGTTACGGCATCGGGAGCTGCCGTCAAACAAGTTCTCGCGAGTCTTTCCCCCGTAAAGGCCGCCAGGATTCGTCACCTCGACACGATCGTCAAAGACGTCGACGGCAATCGATTGTCCACAGAACCGATCCCCGTATTCTCGATGGATTACGGCGTTGGCGATTGCCTCGCGCAGAACCTCCTCGGGAATCTCCAGCGAGTCGACACGCGAGACGCCTTGGACGGTCGAGGTTCGCCGCAAATTCTTGGCGACGGCCGCGACAGCATCCGAAATCATCTCGCCCAACGTTCCCTCACAGATTGTGCGGTCCATGAACCTCAGCGACCCCGCCGTACCTTTCCGGGTCCCCGCATAGACAGCCATGTCGATAAAGAGCTTGGGATAAAACTGCTGAGGGTAGGTGCCCGCAACTAGGAGTCCAGCCTTGGTGACATTGCCCTGGGAATCAAGGAAATTTAGGCGCTCCAGCTTCGTTTGTTTGTCCGGCGCGCCGCGCATTGCCCGGGGCGTCAACGAGAAAGCCCGATCTATCGTACGGTCGACCAGCATCTCGTCGAGATCGTCCGCGCCCGCGTCCGCCACCGCGTCGCGATCGCTCGGAGTCGCTCGACCGTATGACGCCAATGCGAGCACCTCGGTCGACGAAAGCGGGACATCTTTGTCATCGATGCGTTTGTAGCTGCCACCTTGAGCGCCCCGCTCTATGACATAGCAAGGCTTGCTCGACGGGTCGAGCTCCTCAATCGTGATGACCAGAACCACGGTGCCCTGGAGCTCCACGCGCTCAATGGTGTATTTGGGCGGATTGGCCAGCTTTCCGCGACCGCCGGCATCACCCATGCCCGCCACGAATTGGTTGAGCACTTTCTCGGTCTCAAAGTTTGCAACTGGGACAAAACCCGCGCGCTCGCTCACTCCGAGTACGATGATGCCGCCGGCGGTGTTTGCGAAAGCGCTGACCGTTTCCCATACGTCGCGGGAAAGCGTTGTGGCGCTCTCCTTGACCTCGACGTTAAGATCGTCCGAGCCCATGCGCCTTAAAGACTCAAGCAGACCGGTCAGTTCGTTTTCGTTCATCTGCACGTCCTTTCGCTCGGTTCTGCGAAGAATGCCGCGGATGGATTTCCTTCGTCTCTCAGTTATCTCTCGTAATTATCTCTCATCTTTCTGTTATCTCTCATATTAGAGATGAGTGAGAAATAAAAGATAAGATGTCTGCCATCTGTTTCATATAAACATGTTTTTGCTGGTAGAACAATCGGTATTGAGATAATACCATGATTGCTTGTCTCTTTGCTGCTCAGTTATCTCTCATATTTATCTCTCGTCTTTCTGTTATCTCTCGTATTAGAGATGAGTGAGAAATGAGAAATGCATGAGTGATGGACGGTCAGGAATCGAGAGTGGATTTCCGGACGGTTTTTTGGCGTTTTGGGGCTGATTCCGTCCGAAAATCCACTCTCGTTCAATTTGCGCCCGAATTTCCACGCTCGTGTGTCCGAAAATCCACGCTCGTGCGGCAGATTGGTCGAGGGCCCCATATGGGTATACTCTCGAGGATTCGACTCGATTCGCCCCCGCTGGGGCGTCAAAGGAGACTGCATATGCCCACCACCTCAACCGACCCGCGCGCCGCTGCCGCCGCGCTGCTGGTGCCCGGTACCACCTGCCACGGTTTTGCCGTCGAGCGCTGCGAGACTGTGCCCGAGCTCGACTCGGACGCCTACGTGCTGCGCCACACCGCCTCGGGCGCTCGCCTGCTGTACCTGGCGTGCGACGACGAAAACAAAGCC
This sequence comes from uncultured Collinsella sp., assembly GCA_938033385.1. Taxonomy (GTDB): domain Bacteria; phylum Actinomycetota; class Coriobacteriia; order Coriobacteriales; family Coriobacteriaceae; genus Collinsella. The sequence continues at coordinate 10,777 of CALHJX010000203.1, forward strand.
TTTGCCATTGGCTTTAAGACGCCGCCGGCCGATTCCACCGGCGTGTTCCATATTCTTGAGCACTCGGTGCTGTGCGGATCGGCCAAATTCCCCGTCAAGGAGCCGTTTGTCGACCTGATTAAGAGCTCCATGCAGACGTTCCTCAACGCCATGACCTACCCCGACAAGACCATCTACCCCGTTGCCACCACCAACGAGCAGGACCTGTACAACCTGATGGACGTGTACCTGGACGCGACGTTCAACCCGGCCATCTATACCAAGCCCACCATTTTTGAGCAGGAGGGCTGGCACTACGAGCTGGACCTGCCGGAGGGCGTCGAGGGCGAGGGCGGCGACAGCTCCGCGAGTCTGCGCGAGGGCACGCTGCGCTATAACGGCGTGGTGTTCAACGAGATGAAGGGCGCGCTGTCCGATCCCATGAGCGTGCTGGATGACGCCGTCAACGCTGCGCTCTATCCCGACACCGCCTATGCGCACGAGAGCGGCGGCGACCCGCGCGCGATTCCCACGCTCACCTACGAGCAGTTCCTG
>CALHJX010000204.1:0-1376 GCA_938033385.1 uncultured Collinsella sp.
GGTGAAATACGGACTGATTTATGCCTTTAAAGGCCTCAACAGTCCGTATTTCACCGCAACTTATTGAAGGTGGACCGCGAACGATTTCGCTATCGGGATTCGGCGTAGGGTTTTGTTGTCGGAATGCCGTAACCGCGCATCATGGCACCGAACGATTCTACGTCGTAGGTGTCCGAGAGTTTGAAATGAATGACGTTGTGGCCCATGGCGCGAAGGTTCGCGTCGCGCATGAGGGCCGCTCGATACGTTTTTGCCGCCGCCCGCTCTGGATCATTTTGAGCCTCGTCTTCAAACTTGCCTAGCCCATGCAGCTCTGCCAGCGTCCATGAGCCGTCTGGCATCTGCCAGCCATAATCTGCTAGATAATAGCCAGCGTTTCCCGGTCGCGTTATCTCAACTTGAAGCTCAGGCGCGGCAACCCCAGCGAGAATCATCGTTGCTCTCGCCTCAGACTCGCCGCCATTGTCTGACCTGCCGTCCATATACTCAAAAACGTCAAAAGCACGCGCGATGCCATGCAACCCTCGGCAATTTGCCTGGGCATATGCTCGCAGTTCTTCGCGTTCGACATCGTACTCACGGGCCAAGCCATCGACATAGCCCAGCGCATAGCGAAAGGCGCTCGTTCGAGCGATATCAACAACCGTTCGACACGGATCCGTCAGTGTAAACAGACCTAGCCGCCACACTTCGCCCGCCCGCCAGCGCTTGTATTCAACGAACTCATACGTATCACGCCTTGTAGACCGTGGCAGCAGTACTTGCACTTTATCCAGAAGCGTATACGCCGAGCCGATGCCGTAGAGCAACGCTGCTGTCGATCCGCAAAACACAGCATCCGGTTCAACGACCGCAATAGCGGATGCCAGCTGAAAGATGCGATCTTCAACCCCAAGATTATTCCAATAGACCGGATCCGCATACACGTGGTTGTAAAGACGAAGCATGAGCTCTTCCTGCATAAGCTCACGCGCACGGCGTTCATCCCAAGGATCAATTGTTATAAGCAGCTGTCCATCTTGATGAATTCCAACGGCCGAGAATAGCATCCTTGCATATGGCTGCGGAAAATGTTTGCCTTTATCGAGCATGGCCAACCCCATAACCATCACGGTGAAGAGAATACCATTACGCTATCGCATGCTTCCGTCCGCAGGCCTTGCCAAAAGCTAACCAAAAGCTTGACGCCGCAGGTCAGAGCTTCAAAAAATATTTCCACTCTCGGTAGACGGTCGCTACGACCCTCCCAACGGCATCAAAATCCAACCTTACAAATAGTTGCGGTGAAATACGGACTACATGGGCCATAAAAGCCGAAAAAGGGGGTGCGGACAGAAAGTTGGACCGCGGGGCGGTCCGGACTGGAGGTTCGCATG
>CALHJX010000205.1:0-2633 GCA_938033385.1 uncultured Collinsella sp.
GGCGCCCCGGGGACTACGTTGACGCTGCTTGTCTCGCCCGGGTGCCGTCGGGCCAGGGAAGGGCGTCTTCGCTGATAATTGCTTTGTTGGAAGAGCTGCTTTTATTGCGGCTCTTTCTTTGGTTTTGGGTATATTTGTTCTTGTTGAATTGTTATTGCGGATGGGCTGGGTACTTGGCTTTCCGCTGTTATTTGTAGCCGTCTCGGCTTTGGTTGAGGGGAGACGTTCTTTATGCGAATTGTGTTTATGGGTACGCCTGATTTTGCTGTGCCTTCGCTGACTTCGCTTTTTGAGGCTGGGAACGAGATTGTGCTTGTCATTACTCGTCCCGATGCTGTTCGCGGGCGTGGTAAAAAACTGGAGCCTTCTCCTGTTAAGGCCAAGGCGCTTGAGCTGGGGTTGCCGGTTGTTGAGGCTAATCGTATGACGCCTGAGGTTGTTGAGGCGCTTCAGGCTGCCCAGGCTGATATTTTCTGTGTGGCTGCCTATGGCTGCATTTTGCCCGATGAGGTGCTGCATATGGCGCCGCTTGGTATTGTGAATGTTCATGCTTCACTGCTGCCTCGTTGGCGTGGCGCTGCTCCCATTCAGCGTGCCATTCTTGCTGGTGATGAGGTTGCCGGCGTTTCCATTATGCGCATTGGGCATGGCGTGGATACGGGCGCTTATTGTGCGCAGGCCTCGACCTCGGTTGCCGGTAAGCATGCCGAGGCGCTTACGATGGAGCTTGGTGAGCTTGGCGGCAAACTGCTTGCCGATACGCTTCCTTCTCTTGCCGATGGCACCGCCGTGTGGACTGAACAGGATGAGGCGCTCGTTACCCATGCTGCCAAGATTTCCAAGCTGGAGATGCGTCTGGATCCGCAGATGGCTGCGCTTGATTGCGTGCGCCATGTGCTGGCCTCGTCCGATACCGCGCCTGCCCGATGCGTGATTGCCGGCAAGACCGTGCGCGTGCTCGATGCTGCACCGGCCGATGTCTCGCTTGGCGAGGGCGCTGTTGACGTTAAGAACAAGCGTGTTTACCTGGGTCTTTCCGATGGCTCGGTTGAGTTGCTCGAGGTTAAGCCCGATGGTAAGCGTGCTATGGCCGCTTCTGCTTGGGCTGCTGGCCTGCAGGGCGCTGATCTTTCGTGGGGTGTTTTGTCATGAGCAAGTTGTCTCCCGCGCGCAAGCTTGCGCTCGATGTGCTGATGGAGGCCGATCGCCGCGGCATGTATGCGCGCGACGTGCTGTCCTCTCGCGCATCGGCCAAGGCTATTGATCAGCGCGATTCCGCTTTTGCCGCCCGCTTGGCGCTTGGTGTGGCCGCCACGCAGGGTATTTTGGACGAGCTGCTCGACCAGTTTCTTGATAAGCCTAAAAAGGTCGCGCCGCGTGTTCGCATGGCGCTTCGTATCTCGGCCTTCGAGATGCTCTATCTGCATACGCCTGGCCGCGTTGCGGTGAGTCAGGGCGTTGAGCTGGTGCGCAGCGGAGCTAAGTCTGCCGCCGGTTTGGCCAATGCCGTGCTGCATAAGGTCGCGGACAACGTTGAGGACTTTGCCGCTGCGTCCGATGTAGACGAGTCTGAGCGACGCTTGGTTCGTCTGTCGCGCCTGATGGGTCTGCCGCGTTGGCTGTGCGCTCGTATTATGGCTTCGTTTGACACACCGGAGGGCGCGCTTAGCTTTGCCGGTAATCTGGCCCCCGCGCCGCTGGCCCTGCATGAGAACGCCTTTGCGACCAAGCCCGATCCGTATATCTCGCAGCTCATCGCGCCTGTCTTCCCGGGCTGCCATGCCCCGGTTGATGCCCAGGTTACCGTTGCTTCGGGTGTGTTTGAGCGTGCTGCCGCGGTGGCATCTGATCTCAATGCGCAGCTTATCGCCACAGCTGCCACGCGCCCTGGTAGCTGCCTTGAGATTGGTGCCGGTCGTGGCACCAAGACCTATGTGATGATGTGCCAGGCCAAGCGTGCGGGCTATGAGCGTCAGCATACGGCGCTCGATCTGCATGATCGCAAGTGCGATCTGAATCTCGCTCGCCTGCATAAGGCGGGTATTCGGGGCGTTCGTACGGTTTCGGGTGATGCCTGCGAGCTTGATGAGGTGCTCACATCGTTTGATGCCATGCTTGGCGAGACGGTTAAGTTCGACACGGTCTTTATCGATGCGCCGTGCTCAGGCACCGGAACCATGCGCCGTCATCCTGAGATCCCGTGGCGCCTAACCGAGAATGATGTGACGGCCGAGTTACCCAAGCTTCAGCTGACGATGCTCAAAGAGGCTGCCGCGCGCGTGGCAGCCGGCGGCGAGCTCATTTATGCGACGTGCTCGGTCTTCGACGAGGAGAACACACAGTTGGTGGACGCGTTCCTTGCTTCTCCCGAGGGTGCCGGCTTTAGCGTGGCGCCGCTTTCCAAAGCACAGATTCTGCAACTCCCCGAGTTCGATCAGGCCAAGAAACTCGTATCCGTACGCCAGAACGATCGAGGCCTCTTCCAAAGCGTGCCAGTAAACGCCGACTCCTACGACGGCCACTTCTGCGCCAGACTGGTCCACAAGTAACGACTAAGTTGCGGTGAAATAGGGATTGAAGGGGGTGCGGACGATTTCTTGGACCGCGCCTAGGCGTATCCAAGCTTCCTGCGG